>JBMYTL010000015.1:0-54547 GCA_049604295.1 Gammaproteobacteria bacterium | reverse complement strand
TAACTAGTATTGAACCGACAGGCCAAATATAGCCAGAAACGCACATATCTGGCCTGCCGTCCACATCTGTTCCAAACAGGTCATATCTATACCGGTACAACCCTGTCCCGCAAGCCCAGCCTTCGCACGGCGGCGCGGGTCATCCACCAGACTTTGAGTTTGGGGTCCCAACGACCTCCGTTGGTCTTGACTGTCTCGCGCAGTCCTCTTTCGTTGATCGCGACCTGTATTGCGATCAGGGGTGGCGGATCGGGCAGATCAGTCCGGATGGGCCGTTCCTCCGGCGGAACGATGCGGTAGGTGATGTCGTCCGGTCGTTCATCGACGATGATTTCGACGGTGGTCCAGCGTCGCCCGTTGCCGCGCCGGTGGCGAACACAGACCAGGCGGTCACCGTACTGGCGCAGGTAGCGCTTTGTGCCTTCCTTTCCGGCCGCAAGGGTTTTGGTGACTTCCATGGTCCTTATTGGCTCCTGTCGGGTTTGGAAACATCATATGCGCGGGGAGCATTTTGTGCAGGGCCGGGGTTGTTCGGGGCAAGCGCGTATCAACCGGGGTGCCTCCGGCCGCCATCGCTTTGATTCGCACGACGGGGTATTGATGGCCTTGCCGCTTGCGTCCTCATAGCCACCCGGAACACCCTTCGCTAGTCTTCGCGACCGCCGCAATCCCGGGATTGCCGCCGTCATCCGATCAGCCCCCCGACCTGTTACCGAGCGCCCCGCCCCCATGCCCACCACCGGCCTGAACAAAGCCCAGTCCGCCGCCGTGAAGTACACGGACGGGCCGCTGTTGGTGCTGGCGGGTGCCGGGTCGGGCAAGACGCGGGTGATCACCGAGAAGATCGCGCACCTGGTGGAGCGGCTGGAGATGTCTCCGCGCAATATCGCGGCGGTGACCTTCACCAACAAGGCGGCGCGGGAGATGAAGGAGCGTGTCGGGCGGCTCATGGGTTCGGACGGGGCGCGCGGGCTGATGGTGTCCACCTTCCACACCCTGGGGCTGACCATCCTGCGGCGCGAAGCCAGGACCCTGGGCCTGCGCCCGGGCTTTTCGATCTATGACGGGCGCGATGCCCAGGCCCTGATCGGCGAGCTGATGAAGCGCGAGGCCATGGACAAGGAGTACGTGCAGAAGGTGCAGTGGCAGATATCCCTGTGGAAGAACGCCAACCTGTCCCCGGAGCAGGTGATGAGCACGGTGAACGAGCCCCTGGAGGTGGCCGCGGCGGCAGCCTACGGCGCCTACCAGCAGCAGCTGCGCGCCTATAACGCGGTGGACCTGGACGACATGATCGGTCTGCCGGTGAAGCTGTTCACGGAGCACCCGGAGGTGCGCGAGCGCTGGCAGAACCGCATCCGCTATCTGTTGGTGGACGAATACCAGGACACCAACGCCAGCCAGTACGAGCTGGTCAAGCAGCTGGTGGGCGTGCGCCGGGCGCTGACGGTCGTGGGCGACGATGACCAGTCCATCTACGCCTGGCGCGGTGCGCGGCCGGAGAACCTGGCGCAGTTGCAGACGGACTTCCCCGACCTGAAGGTGGTCAAGCTGGAGCAGAACTACCGCTCCACGGCACGCATCCTCAAGGCGGCCAATACCCTTATCGACAACAACCCGCACGTGTTCGAGAAACGGCTCTGGTCCGAACTGGGCCTGGGTGACGAGATCCGCGTGGTGGAGTGCCCCAACGAGCAGGCCGAGGCGGAGCGAGTGGTCACCGGCATCGTCCATCACCGCTTCACCGCGCGCAGCAAGCATGGCGACTACGCCATCCTGTTCCGCGGCAATCACCAGGCACGGCTGTTCGAGAAGGTGCTGCGCGAGCAGGGCATGCCCTACGTGCTGGCCGGCGGGCAGAGCTTCTTTGACAACGCCGAGGTCAAGGACCTCATGGCCTATTTGCGCCTGCTCACCAATCCCACGGACGACGGCGCCTTCCTGCGTGTGGCCAACGTGCCCAAGCGCGGCATCGGCGCGGGCACCCTGGAAAAGCTCGCCACCTACGCCAACCGGCGCGGCGCGTGCCTGATGGACGCGGTGTTCGAACTGGGCCTGGAACAGGACCTGACCGGGCGTGGCCTGAACGCCCTGCGCCAGTTCGCCGACTGGATGCGCACCCTGCACCAGAAGTCCGACGCCATGGACCCGGTGACCGCCGTGCGCACCCTGGTGAACGAATCCGGCTACGAGGGCTGGCTGTACGAGCAGTACGACGAACCCGTGGCGGAGCGACGGGTGAAGAACGTCAACGACCTGGTGGGCTGGTTCGGCCGCCTGGCGGAGAAAGAGGACGGCGCGGCGGACCTGTCCGAGCTGGTCGCCAAGGTCACCCTGCTGGACATGCTCGATCGCGCCGACAGCGAGGAGGCGGGCGACCGCATCACCCTGATGACCCTGCACGCCGCCAAGGGCCTGGAGTTCCCCCACGTGTACCTGGTGGGTTTCGAGGAGAACATCCTGCCCCACCGCACCAGTATCGAGGAGGACTCGGTGGAGGAGGAGCGACGCCTGGCCTACGTGGGCATCACCCGCGCCCAGAAGACCCTCACCATCACCCTGTGCAAACACCGCCGCCGCTACGGCGAGCTGGAAAGCTGTGACCCCAGCCGTTTCCTGGCCGAGCTGCCCGAGGACGACCTGGTCTGGGAGGGAGGCCGACGCCAGCTCGACCCGGTGGAGAAGAAGGAACGGGGCAAGGCCCACCTGGCCAACCTGCGCGAGCTGCTCAGTTGAGCAAACCCCTCAACCTCACCGAGGGGCATGTCGGCCCCACCCTGCTGCGTCTGACCGCGCCGGTGCTGATCGGCATCGGTTCGGTGATCAGCATCAGCGTGGCGGACACCTGGTTCATCTCGCGCCTGGGCACCACGGAACTGGCGGCCATGGGCTTCATCGGCCCGGTGGTCCATGCCCTGGCCATGCTCGCCATCGGCCTGGGCGCGGGCGCCTCTTCGCTGCTGTCACGACGCATAGGCGCGCAGCACGCGGCGGGCGAGGCGGACGAATCCATCCCCCGCCTGGCCACCGACGCCCTGTGGCTGGCCGCCACCGTCAGCCTCACGGTCATGGCCCTGGGGTTGCTCGGCACCGACCCGCTGTTCCGCGCCCTGGGCGCGGGGCCCGAGGTGATGCCCCACATCCACGACTTCATGGGCATCTGGTTCATGGGCGTGTTGTTCATGATCATCCCCATGGTGGCCAACAACCTCATGCGCGCCACCGGCGACACCGCCATGGCCGCGCGCATCATGCTCACCTCGGCCTTTCTCAACCTGCTCCTGGACCCGCTGCTGATCTTCGGTCTGGCGGGCTTTCCGCGCCTGGAGATGCAGGGCGCGGCCCTGGCCACGGTGCTCGCCCGCTTCATCGCCATGGTGGTCGCCCTGGTACTGCTGCACCGGCGCAAACACCTGATCGACTGGCGCCTGCCGCGCCGCGACCACCTGCTGGACCACTGGAACCGCCTGCTGCGGCTGTCCGGACCGGCCGCCCTGTCGAACATGGCCCAGCCCCTGGGCATCACCGTCATCGTGTCCCTGGTCGCCCTGTCCGGTGCCGAGGCCGTGGCCGGTTTCGGCGCGGCCACCCGGGTGGAGGCCCTGAGCTTCGTACCCGCCTTCGCCCTTGCCCTGGGGCTGACCCCGTTCATCGGCCAGAACTGGGGCGCGGGCCGCATCGACCGCGCCCAGGCGGCCTTCCGCTGGGTGCTGCGTGCCCTGTTGCTGTGGGGCCTGCTGCTGGCGGTGCTGTGTTTCGTGTTCGCCCCGGCCCTGGCCGCCCTGTTCAGCGACGAGCCCGCCGTACGCCAGCACATCCAGCTCTACCTGCGCTGGGTACCGTGGACCTGGTCCATGGATGCCCTGGCCATCGTCGCCGGGTCAGCATGGCTGGCCATGGGGCGGCCCCTGCTGGAGCTGACCATGATGGCCGGTCGCTTCGTGGTGGTGTACATCCCGCTCGCCTTTGTCCTGTCACGGGGGTTCGGGTTCGAGGGGATATTGATGGCGGCCATCACCTCGAACATGGCCTCAGGCCTGTTTGCCTGGGTGGTGACACGGCGCCTGGTGCGCGCACCTGGCTGAGCGAGGGATAGGCGGTCACGCGCGGCGGCCCGTTGGGAATCCGGGTGGGTGAGACCCGGGGTAATCCCCCCGATGCCGCGCTCTTGCATCCGGCGCGGCCTGGTCTATTCGTGAAAGGGTCTGACCCCAATCGACCCACTGCATTCCCGGGAGGAATGAACGGATGAATCATCGAGCCGACTTCATCATTCACATCGACGAAGAACTGTCTGACACCCAACTCGACGCCATCGAGCGCGATCTGATCGATACGCCCGGTGTGTACAGCGCCTGCGTGAACGCCAAGCACCGACACCTGATGCTGGTGGACTACGACCCGGACCTCACCTCCTCGGGACTCCTGCACAACCGCGTCCGCTCCCACGGCGTGCATTCCGAGCTGGCCGGCCTTTAGGCCTCTGACGACTGACCGGGCAACATAGGCCCGGTCAGTCCCACGCGAATCAGCTCTCGAATCGGCTGAAGGACTGTCAGCGGGCTTCCAGGCCCACCACAAGCATCAGACGCTGCCCGCCCACATCCACGAACCGGGCATGGGCGTTGAGCCCTTCCACCGAGCGTGAGAACGGGCGCTGCAGCCGGTATTCCACCCACCCCCCATCCGGACCGGACCGGGCGGCCTCGACCAGGCGGGGGTACAGCTTGATGCCGTCGTAGTCCGCCAGGTCCGTGGCGCTTTGGCCTTCCTCTCCCGGAAAGGCTCCGTTGACCTGCTCACGCCCCTGGGCATCGAACAGGCGCACATAGGCGTCCATGAACTGAAACGGTGAGGTCGGGTCCCGGAACATATCGAAGGCCTTGACCCCATGCAGGGCGAGCACTTCACGGGCGTCATCGGACAGGTTCTTGATGAACTCGCGCCGCATGCTCATGTTGTAAAGGCCCGAACCCACCAGGTACTCGCCGCCCCCCGGGCCGGTCACGGCCACCAGGTAGGTGCTCTTCCAGACCGGGCGCGTCTCCCCGGGTCGGGGCCACTGGTAGTGCGCCCACCCCGAGCGATCCTTGCCCCCGGTGGCATGCAGGAACAGATCGAGCAGATGCTTGCCCTTGGCATCACTGAGGCCACTGGCGGACATGCCTTCCGCCCCCGGGTCGGGCGGATAGACCAGGCGTCGGCCATCGCGGCTCCACACGAAGACATAGACGTCGCCATCACGCCATCGACCGGGGCGCCGGAACACGTCAAAACCCTCCGGCCCCTGGGTACGCACCCGTTTGGCGGCGTCCTTTACGAAGTCGATGAGCGCGGAATAACCACTGACCCGGACCCCCGCAGCCCCCTTGGGCACAGGCAACATGGAGCGGGCTCCGACCACCAGGGTGTCGCCCGCCACCTCCACCGAACGGAAGCAGGCCGCCAGTTTGGGGCCTGCCTTGCCCTTGGGATGGAACTCCACCCAGCCGCGCCCCTTGCGCCGGACGAAGTCCTGAACCTGCCGATTCACCGCCTCCCGCCCCCGCGTGTAGCTCGGAACCAGCGCGCTTTTCAGGGAACGGCCGTTACGATCCTGGACGAACAACTCCACGTCGCCGCCGCCCCATGCGCCGCGCGGCGCGCGAAAGTCCTTCAGGGCCTGGGCACGCCCCACCTGCGTGAGGTGGTCGATCGCCGACTCCATGAGGTCTTCGGCAAAACCGCGCTCGGGCTTCAGTCCGGCACCCGATGACCCGACGATCCACGCCCGGCCCGCACTGCCCTCGATCTTGCGGACATAGCTACGTACCCACACCTCACCACCGTCGGAAGCGGGCATGAGGTGGTGCACCCAGGTGCCGCCGGGACGCCGGTTTGCCGCCGCCACCATCTGCCGGAGCACCCTCCGCCCGTCGAGATCGGTCGTACCCTCGCGCAGGTCGGCCATGATGCCGGTGGGACGCACCATGGGCGTGCCGTCGATACCGAGAACGAATATGCCGTGACCGTTGCGCCGCCAACGGGAACCGGGCTGGGCGAACTCAACCAGGACCGTGCCGGCCTCCCGCTCCACCCTCAGCGCGGCCATGTTGACCAACTCGACCAGTGCCCGCGCCTTGGGGCTTGCGTAGTCCACCTGAGCCTGAAGCGGCTGGATGAAGAACGCCAACACCAGCGCGAGGACCCACTGCATCCGCAGCCCCCGTCGGCCATCACCCGTTGCGCATTCAACCGTCATCACTGTTTTAGCGGCCTTCGCAATCCTGTCGTCGGAAGGGACACGGCATCATGAAACGACCCCGTCATGAGGTCTTCTGATCACCCGCACCCTGGCCTTGAGTATAGCGACGTCAGCCGGGCAACCCGACGCCAACCAGGGGACTTCGTGATCGTACCCGGGCACACCACCTTCACCGCCGCCCGCTCACTGCTTCGCCCCAAGCGCCACGGCCCGCTCCCGGCAAGCCGCGCGGGCCTGCTCATCGGCCGCTTCATTCCAGGACGCATCAAGCCCGGGCCAGCCCCCCATGTGTTCCATGGCGATGGAGCCCAGGGCCCGGATGTGCTCGGGGGTGTCGTTGAGCGCGGGGATGTAACGGAACTCGCCGCCGCCCGCTTCCTGGAACTCATCACGGTTCTCGCGGCCGATCTCGTCGAGGGTTTCCAGGCAGTCCGCGGCAAAGCCCGGACACATGACCTCGACACTCTCCAGCTTGGACTTGCCCCAGGCCTTGAGGGTGTGATCGGTGTAGGGCTTGAGCCATTCCTTGGGCCCGACCCGGGACTGGAAGCTCACGTGCCAGGCATCGTCGTCCAGGTTCAACTCCTCGGCCACCAGCCGCGCCGTCTTGCGGCAATGGCAGTGATAGGGGTCACCGGCCATGAAGTAGTCCTTGGGGATGCCATGGAATGAGAACAGCATGCGCTTGGCCCTGCCGTGGGCCGCCCAGTGCACATCCACCTGCTTTGCAAGGGCCGAAATGAACTCGGGGTGGTCGTGGTACTGGTTGACGAAACGCAGCTCGGGCAGCCAGCGCCAGCCCTTGAGCTCGTCCACCACCGCGTCGAAGACCGAGGCCGTGGTGGTGGCGGAGTACTGCGGGTAGAGCGGGAACACCAGCACCCGCCGACAGCCCGCCTCTTTCAGTTCGCGCAGGCCGGCGCGGATGGAGGGGTTGCCGTAGCGCATGGCCGTGACCACCTTGACCGGGCCGGGCACGCGCTCATCGAGGCTGTTCTGCAGGGCCTCGGTGATGCGTCGGGTGATGATCATCAGCGGCGAACCATCCTCGGTCCAGACCCGTTCATAGAGCGCGGCCGAACGACGCGGACGGGTGTTCAGGATGATGCCGTTGAGGATCAGCCACCACAGGGGACGTGCCATCTCCACCACGCGCGGGTCACCCAGGAACTCGCGCAGGTAGGTCTTGAGGGCCTTCGCGGTGGGTGCCTCGGGGGTTCCGAGGTTGCAGAGCAGGACACCGAGCGGTTCGGGGGCATCGTGGGCGAACTGGGTTTCGCCGAGAAACTTGGGCATATCAGGGTGCTTTGAGGTTCAGAATCGGACCGCCCTCGATATTATCCCCTTGTCCGCGCCCGTGCCGGGCTGGGATTCTGGGGTTTCATCCCTATTGTCATACCCGATCCACCGCCCGCCCGGACCTGATTTCGCTCCCGGCCCATGGCCCGCCCGGGCTGAACACACCTGAACCCCACCGAGCACGGAGTCGCACACCCGCATGGACACCGGTCCCGAACTCTCCATCATCGTGCCCACCTTCAACGAGGCGGCTAACGCGGCCGAACTGGTCCGCCGCCTCGACGCCGTGCTCGCCGACGTGCGCTGGGAGGTGATCTTCGTGGACGACGACTCCACGGACGGCACCCCGGCCACCGTGCGCGAACTGGCCGCCGCCGACCGCCGGGTTCGCCTGCTGCACCGTATCGGCCGCCGCGGCCTGTCCACCGCCTGCGTGGAGGGCATGCTGTCCTCGTCCGCCCCCTACCTGGCGGTCATGGACGCCGACCTGCAACACGACGAATCCATCCTGCCGCGCATGCTTGCGGCCGTGCGCGACGAGGGCCACGAGATTGCGGTGGGCAGCCGCCACGTCGAGGGCGGTTCGGTGGGCGAATGGGACGAAGGCCGACAGAACATCTCGCGCCTGGCCACGCGGCTCGCGCACTGGGTGATCAAGGCCGACCTGAAAGACCCCATGAGCGGCTATTTCCTGCTGCGCCGCGCAGTCTTCCACGAGGCGGTGCGTGATCTGTCGGGGATCGGCTTCAAGATCCTGCTGGATATCTTTGCCTCCGTCGGCCGCCCGCTGCGCTTCGTCGAGGTGCCGTATACCTTCCGCGAACGCCAGGCGGGCGAGAGCAAGCTGGACTGCATGGTGGCCTGGGAGTACGGGATGATGCTGCTGGACAAGAGCATGGGCCGCTACGTGCCGGTGCGCTTCATCCCGTTCGCATTGATCGGCGGCCTGGGCGTATTCGTGCACATGGCGGTGCTGTACGGCGTTTTCCAGGGGCTCTACGACGGCGCCGAGGAGCGTTTCGTCCTGGGGCAGACCGTCGCCACCCTGGTGGCCATGACCTTCAACTTCTTCCTCAACAACCGCCTGACCTACCGCGACCGCCGCCTGCGCGGCTGGGCCATGCTCAAGGGCTGGCTGTCGTTCACCATTGCATGCTCCCTGGGCGCACTGGCCAACGTGGGCATCGCCACCTACCTGTTCCGCAGCGAGTTCCTCGGGGGTATCGGCTGGGTGATGTCCGCGGTGTCGGGCATCCTCGTCGGAGCGGTGTGGAACTACGCTGTGACCAGCGTATACACCTGGAACAAGCCCAAACCCGCCGCCTGAGCGCGAACAGGCGCGCCCACCGTCAAACCCGGCCGCCGTGCCGGGCGTCATCAACAGCGGCGGAAAAACCGAGCGCCGCGCACACCGAGGCCCACTCATCATCGACTCGCGCACGCAGGGCCAGGTGCTCGCCACTGAAGGGATGAACGAAGCTCAGGCCCGTGGCCACCAGCATCAGGCGACTGACCCCTGTGTACTCGCGCAGGAACCGGTTGTGGACGCCATGACCGTAGGTGGTGTCGCCCAGAATCGGATGAAAAACATGCTTCATGTGGCGGCGCAGCTGGTGTTTGCGTCCGCTCAGCGGAGACAGACTCAGACGGCTGTAGCGCACCGAATCGTAGCGGCCCACGGGCTCATGGATTTCCACCCGGTCGAGCATTTGGTGGTGGGTGCGTGCGTCGCGGGCCTGGGGGGCATCCCGCCCGGATAAGGCCCGCTCATCCGCCTTGGGCGCGATCGGGTGATCAATGACACCCTCACCCTCGAACCAACCACGCACCACCGCTTGGTAGGTCTTGCGCACACCGCCGAGCGCACCACTGAACGCGGGTGCCAGTGCGGACGCCGCCGCCGGGTCCAGGGCGAAGATCATGATGCCCGCCGTGGGCTTGTCGAGGCGGTGCACGGGGTAGACACGGGTACCCAATTGGTCCCTGAGTTCCTGCACCAGAAAACGCGTCTCGCGGCTGTCAATGGGGCTGCGATGCACCAGCAGGCCGGCAGGTTTGTATACCGCGACGTAGTGGGGATCACGCCAGATCAGTTCGAGCATCGATTGCACACGGTCCTGTCCCGCCGCCCGGGGTGGCCACCGGACGACATGCCCGGACCGTGCAACTTACATCATGACCCCCGGGGCGTTATCGTCCGCCCCACGCGAGGTGGAGCAACGTTCCCATGCCCGAAATCCTGAAACAGTTTCCTCTTCCCGCCCTGGATGCCAGAGCCGAGGCCAACGCCGTCCGCAAGGGCGAAGCGGTGACGGTCCTGGACCGAGAGGGCACGAAACACATCGGCGCGCTGGAGGACTTCTCCAGCGAGGAAGGGTTCGTGGTGTTCATTGACCGCGAAACCCGCCAGGCGGTCCGAACGCCTCTAACCGACGTCAAGATTCTGCACCTGCCCACGGTACGCCACTGGGAACCGGCAGGGCACCCGTCGGGCGACGAGGAACAGTCGTCCGCCATCAAACACCCCAGCGAGCGGCAGGCGTTCACCATCCAGTTTCAGGACGGGGACCGCTTGCAGGGGCGCACCCTGGGCATGCGCCAGGCCCGCCATGGCCTGTTCCTGTTCCCCCAGACCGGTAACGACCCGAAGGGCGGGGAGCACAGTTTCTTCTGCACCTTCATCCCCGAAACGGCCATCGCCAAGTTGGAGATCGGCGACCCCCTGGGCAGCGTGTTGGTTCAGCAGGACCTCGCCAGCCAGGAAGCGGTGGACCAGGCCCTGGGCAGCCAGGCCAAGTCCAAGGAACGCCCCCTGGGTGAATACCTGCGCAGCCATGCCATCGTCACCCACCAGGAACTGGAGTCGGCGCTCAAACACCAGAGCAGGCTGCCCAACATCCGCCTGGGCGAGGTACTGGTGAGCGAGAACTGCGTGACCCAGGAACAGCTCGACATGGCCCTCAGGGAACAGAAGCGTGACCGCTCGAAGATGCTCGGCGAGATACTCATCAGCCAGAACATCGTCACCGAAGGACAGATCCAGACCGCGCTGAGCCAGAAACTCGGCATTCCCTACGTGGACATCCGTCATTTCGATATCGACCCGGAAGTTCTCGCCCTGGTCTCCGAGGAGTTCGCCCGCAAGCACACGCTGATGCCGCTGAGCAACATCAACGGCCGTTTGGTGGTCGCGGTCGAAGACCCGCTCAACTGGCAGACCCTCGAGCAAGCCCGTTTCCATGCGGGCCTGTATCCCGAGCCGGTAATGGCGGCGCACGAAGACATCCTGCGGGCCATCGACCTGGCTTACTCCGTCCAGCAGGCCCAGAGCCTCAAGGATCAGGACGAGGACGATGAAGAAGTCCTGGAGCAGAGCGACAACGCCATCATCCGCCTGGTCAACAAGATCGTGCTCGACGCACACCGGATGGGGGCCTCGGACATCCATATCGAACCCAATGCCTCCGGCCCCTGCACGGTACGTTTCCGCATCGACGGCGGACTGACGACCTACCGCGAGCTGCCCCGCCAGATGCGTAAGGCGGTGGTCAGCCGCATCAAGGTCATGGCCGACCTGGACATCGCCAACAGCCGCACGCCCCAGGACGGCAAGATCAACTTCCGCCGCTTCAGCACGCTGCCCATCGAGTTGCGTGTCGCCACGCTCCCCACCGTCGGTGGCGAGGAGGACGCGGTGCTGCGCCTGCTGACCGAAGGCAAACCGATTGCCCTGGACAAGCTGAACATGAGCGCACGCAACCAGGTCGCCTTGCTCGAGTGCGTGGACCAACCCCACGGCATCTTCCTGGTCTGCGGCCCAACCGGTTCGGGCAAGACGACCACGCTGCACTCGGTGCTCGATCACCTGAACACCGGGGAATTCAAGATCTGGACCGTCGAGGACCCGGTGGAAATACGCCAACCGGGTCTGCGCCAGGTTCAGATGAACAGCCGGGCCGGTCTGAGCTTCGCCAATGTCCTACGCGCCTTCCTGCGTGCCGACCCTGACATCATCATGGTCGGCGAGATGCGCGACACAGAAACCCTGCGCGTGGGGATCGAGGCATCACTCACCGGCCACCGGGTGTTTTCGACCCTGCACACCAACTCGGCGGTGGAGAGCATCACCCGACTGCTGGATATGGGCATCGACCCCTTCAACTTCGCGGACACCCTGCAGGGTGTCCTGGCGCAGCGGCTCGTCCGGCGCCTATGTCCCGACTGCCGCGCCCCCGTCGATCACGTGGACGACAAGGTACGCGCGCTGGCCACCGAGTACGGTTACGACTTCGAACGCGCGGGCATCACGCGCGACCACGGGGAAATCATCCAGGAATGGCGCGACACCATCAGCGGCGGTGAGGACTTCGTGCTGTACCGGGCCAAGGGCTGCGACGCGTGCGGCGGCACCGGCTACCGCGGCCGTATCGCCCTGCACGAGCTGCTGCAACGCTCAACGGCGATCAGCCAACTCATCGTGGACAAGGCCCCGGGCAGCGAGATCGTCGCGCTGGCACTGCGTGAGGGGATGCGCACCCTGCGCCAGGACGGCATCGAAAAGGTACTGCTCGGCGAGACGGATTTCGAACAGATCCGCCGAATCACCGCCAGCTGAACGCCGAACCACCCATGCGCATTCATCTTCAGGCCCTGGGCTGCCGGCTCAATGAGGCGGAACTGGAACTGTGGGCCAACGGATTCCGCCGTCAGGGCCATGCCCTGGCACCCGCGGCCGAGGACGCCGATGTCGTGGTGATCAACACCTGCGCCGTCACCGCCGATGCGGTACGCAAATCCCGTCAGCTGGTGCGCAAGGCTCATCGCGCGAACCCACGTGCCAAGCTCGTGGTATCCGGGTGCCACGCATCCCTGTCGCCCGAGGAGGTCCGCACGGAACTGGGCGCCGACCTGGTGGTGGGCAACGAGGACAAGGACCGCTTGGTGGACCTGGCCATGGCGGCCCTGGAGCTTCCGACCATGCCTGAGGCCGCCACCGAACCGGCTGAAGTCTCCTTGTTCCAGCGCGGTCGCCAGCGGGCCTTCATCAAGGTGCAGGACGGCTGCCGCTACCGCTGCACCTACTGCATTGTCACCGTAGCGCGGGGCGAGGAACGCAGCCGCCCGGCGGCCGACGTCGTGGACGAAATCAACCGCCTGCACACGCAGGGCGTGAACGAGGTGGTGATCACCGGCGTCCAGGTTGGCGGTTACGGCAATGGCATCGGCGGCTCGCTGCCGGGCCTGATCCGCACCGTGCTCGCCGAGACCGACGTGCCCCGTATCCGTCTCGGCTCGGTCGAGCCCTGGTCACTGCAGGATGATTTCTTCGAACTGTTCACTGACGACCGCTTCATGCCGCACCTGCACCTGCCCCTGCAATCGGGCTGCGACAGCGTGTTGCGGCGTATGGCGCGCAAGACCCGCGTCGCCGATTTCGAGGCCCTTGTGGCCCGGCTGCGAGCCGCCGCGCCCGGGTTCAACCTGACCACGGACATCATCGCCGGTTTCCCCGGCGAGACGGATGCCGAGTGGGACGCAACCTTGGACACGGTGCGCCGGATCGGTTTCGGGCACATCCATATTTTCAGCTACTCCGACCGCGCCGGCACCAAGGCGGCCGGGCTGCCCGGCAAAGTGGACAAGGCCGTGCGCAAGGAGCGCAGCGCACAACTGCACGCCCTGGCGGCCGAACAAAAGCGCGCCATGATGGCCGGGCAGGTCGGCGAACACGCAGCAATCCTCTGGGAACGTCCCACCCAGGGACCGGAAGCGGATACCCGCCGCTGGTTTGGATACACACCCAACTACCTGCGCGTACGCATCGATACCGCGGCGGACCGGGAACTCGAAAACAGCATCCAGCGCGTCGCCCTGACGGGCCTGGACCCCGATCACGATGTACTCACCGCCGAGTGGCCTGCCTGAACCGGCGCCCTCCACGTCCCCCAAGCCCAACGACATGTCGACTTCGAAGCCCAGCGACGCCCCGGCCATCAAAACCGGCGATGACACCCTGTTCGGGGCCATCGCCCGGGCCGCCACGGACAGCCCCCGGCTGCGTGCCCATCATTGCTACCACCCGGATCCCGAGGACGGCGTGAACCGCTTCCTCAACGTCATGCAGCCGGGCACCTATTGCCGCCCCCATCACCATGCGCAGGCGGACAAGTGGGAGGCCCACGTGCTGTTGCGCGGCGCCGCCGTGGTTCTGATTTTCGACGCACATGGCCGGGTCACCACACGCCATGAACTGCCGGGAGAAAGCGGCCTGCGCTACGTGGAGCTACCCCCGGGGACGTGGCATACGCTGGCCTGCACCGCGCCTGACACCGTGCTCCTCGAGCTCAAGCCCGGCCCGTATATTCCGGCATCCGACAAGGACTTCGCCCCCTGGGCACCCGCCGAGGGCGAAACGGGCTGCGCGGCATTCGAACGCTGGTTCCAGGTCGCCCGCCCCGGTGATCGCGCCGACGCCCACCCCGAAGACCACGAAGGAGCCGCCTGATGCGCGGTGCCGTCGCCGCCGGTCACCCGCTGACCGCGGAGGCAGCCGCCCACGCCCTGCGCGCGGGTGGCAATGCCTTCGATGCCGCCATGGCGTCCCTGTGCGCGGCCTGCGTTGCGGAGCCGGTGCTGACCAGCCTGGGTGGCGGGGGGTTTCTGCTCGCCCAGCCCCGCCGCGGCAAGGCCGTGCTGTACGACTTTTTCGTTCAGACTCCGCGCCAACGACGCCCCGCGGACGAACTGGATTTCCACCCGATCCTGGCCGATTTCGGCACCGCCACCCAGGAGTTCCATATCGGCCTGGGCGCCATGGCGACACCGGGCACGGTGGGCGGCCTGTTCACTGTCCAACGGGAACTGGGCCGTCTACCCATGACGGAGATCGTCGCGCCTGCAGTGCAGTACGCCCGCGACGGGGTTCGGCTCAACGCGTTGCAGGCCTATGTGTTCTCCATCGTCGCGCCCATATTCCTGAGCACCGAACCCGCACGCGCCCTCTTCGCCAGTGCCACGGACGCCAACACACTGGTTGGCGCGGGTGAAACCCTGCGCCTGCCGGAGTTGGCCGACACCCTGGAGGTGTTGGCCCTGGAGGGGGAACGGCTGTTCTACGAGGGTGAGATCGGTCAGGCCCTGAGCGCCGTCAGCAGGGCAGCCGGTGGTTATCTGGACATGGACGACCTGCGTCACTACCGGGTCATCCGACGCCAGCCCCTGGATATCCGCTACCGTGACACCCACGTGCGCACCAACCCTCCCCCCTCTTCCGGCGGGCTGCTGATCGGCTTTGCCCTGGAATTGCTCCGCGATGTGAACCTCGGCAAGCGCGGCTTCGGCAGCCCCGATCACCTGGCGCTGCTGGCCCGGGTGATGGAACTGACCAATGCCGCCCGCGCCGAGCACGCCGATCAGGAGCTTGATGAACAGCATCCGTTGATGACGGACGCGGGCATCCTGGCGCGCTATCGCGCCGCCCTCGCCGACCACCCCACGTTCAACCGGGGCACCACCCATATCTCGGTGATCGACGAGGAGGGGAACGCCGCCTCGCTGACCCTCAGCAACGGCGAGGGCTGCGGTCACGTGATTCCGGGCACGGCCATCATGATGAACAACATGCTGGGCGAGGAGGATCTGAATCCGGAGGGCTTCCACCGCTGGCGGCCCGCTGTGCGGGTGTCGTCCATGATGGCGCCCTCCCTGCTCAGTGCGAACGACCGGCTGGTCGCACTCGGCTCCGGCGGCTCCAATCGCATCCGCACGGCCATCATCCAGACCCTGAGCAACCTGGTGGATTTCGGCATGCCACCCGAGGATGCCATCGGCCAGCCCCGCATCCACACCGAACGCGGGCGCATCAGCATCGAGCCGGGATTCGCCGATGCATCCGTCGACCGACTACGCGAGTCCTTCACCGACATTCACCTGTGGGAAGCACCCAACCTGTTCTTCGGCGGCGCGCACACCGTGCAGTTCGACGGCCGCTCCTTCGAAGGTGCCGGGGACCCACGTCGCGGTGGAGTGTTCCTGCGCGCATGAAGCGTCCGGACGAGGCACCGTTCACGACCTACCAACTGCACATCGAGTTGAGCGCCGATGTGGAGGTTAAGGTCGGTCGCCTGGGCTGTTTCCTGTTCAGGGCCGGGCGCTACGTTTACACCGGTTCGGCGCGGCGCAACCTGGAGGCCCGGGTGGCCCGGCACTTACGCCGGGACAAGACCCTGCGCTGGCACATCGATTATCTGCTTGCCCGCCCCGAGGCCCGGGTGCTGCGGGTTGAGCGTTCGAACAGGAACGAATGCGCGTGGAACCAGTCGGTGCATGGTAAGCCCGCCGCACCGGGGTTCGGGGCCAGCGACTGCCGGGCGGGCTGCGGCGCGCACCTGCTCCGCTTGACCGACGTTTGAAAGAAACCGTCGGTTTCCAGGGTCCGATACATCAACGGCACTCACACGCACCACCGCACACCATCGGGTACACATCATGGCCAACCGCTCACCCACCGAAGGCACGGAACCCGCCCCACCCCTCCACGCTCATGGCAGCGATTGCGGCTGCTCCGACCCTGGGCGGCGCGACTTCCTGCTGCGCTGCGCCGCCGCTGCCATCGTTTCCACCCTGCCTGCACCCATCGCGGTGGCAGCGGGACGCGGCGCCAACATCCATCGCCTGCAGGGTCGTGTCTGGGTGAACGGAACGGTGGCAGGCAGAGACACCGCGATCCGCCCCGGTGACGAAGTGGTCACCGGGCACGATGGCACGGTGATCTTTGCCCTGGACAACGATGTGTTCCTGCTGCGCGCCAACAGCCGGATGCGCGTGGAGGCACGGGACGGCGTCTATCACAGCCTCAAGCTGGCCTTCGGCCGCCTGCTGGGTGTCTTCGAGTCCAACGCCCGCCCGCGCACCGTGGCCACTCCGGTGATGACCGCGGGCATACGCGGCACGGGCTGCTACGTGGAGACCGACAATGCCATCAGCTATTTCTGCGACTGCTACGGCACCATCGATGTCGCCGGACGTTCCGGGGGGCGTGAGACCCTGCGGGCGAATCACCAC
Source organism: Gammaproteobacteria bacterium (assembly GCA_049604295.1). GTDB lineage: Bacteria > Pseudomonadota > Gammaproteobacteria > JACKNK01 > JACKNK01 > JBMYTL01. Next base: position 37,941 of record JBMYTL010000015.1, on the reverse strand, counting down.
AATGCGCGCTGGATCCGCCACTCGACCCCCATGCAGACCATGCTTGCCCCGGCGCCCATGCGCGGTCACGGCGACGCCGAACTGATCCTGTTGGAGTCTGTGGTTGGCCGCAAACCCCCACGTGAGTTCTTCATGCCCATGTGATGAAACAGGTCACGCGCGGCACGGTTCCGGTCCAGGATGTGGCTGGTCAAGACAGCGCTGGTAAGCGAGAAGCCGCGGCCCCGCGCGTCACAATCACGGTATGAACCCGCCTCAAGCCATACACATGAAAAGCCCTTACGAACGGTCACGACCCCACAACCGCCGACGAGCCCACCCGGTCCGCGCGACACCAATGGGGCCACTGATCGCCCTGCTCGCTGGTTTGTCAGCGGGCGTGGCCAGCCCGGGAATGGCGCAAACCGTCACCACCGAAGCACCCCGCCAGATGGCCGATGCCATGGGGCATGCCCTGCGTCGCTGGAACAACTGGCACGAGGCACGCCAGTACTACGAGATGGGGCCCCCCGGCCCCAACGTCGGGGCGCCCGTGTCAGCGACGGCCCCATGGGACACGGGAGGCTGGAACAGCGTTCAACCCACGCCACGCAACGGACTCGAGGGGGTATGGAAGGCCACCTCGGGCGAAACCTTCCTGATCAAGAACGGTCGCTTCCGCATCCTGTCCATGGGCAGCCAGCGCGATGGGGTGTACATGACCTACGCCGACCGGCTGATCGCCTACTTCCCCGCCGAAGACGCCGTGCGGCTGTTTCAGTTCATGCTGCGCGGAGACCGACTGCTGGTCCAGGATGACCTGGGCGGCATCCTGGCCCTGAGTCGCAAGGCGGGGTCCAACCCCCTGGTCCGCTGAGCACGCGGACGCGGCAGGCGCGCGCCGCGCCCCGGGTTCCGCCTGGAAAACGGCCACGCCCTAGGCGCCTAGCGCCCTCTGAACCCGCGCCAACTCCGCGCCCAGACGCTCGAGCATCGGCCCCGCGGCCTCGGTGTCGCCTGCTCGCCCCATCTCCTCCAATGCGTAAGCCAACCGGGCCAACGGTTCCGCCCCGAAATTTCCACCGCTGGATTTCAGTGAATGCGCGGCCAGCATCAGACGTTCGGGGTCATTGTCGGCGGCGGCACCCCGGGCATCGGCGAGCAACTGGTTACTGTCCTCAACGAACGCGTCAACCAGCTCGTCGAACTCGTCGTCCATGGCTTCGCGCAAGGCTTCCAGGGTGACCTCGTCCAGCGGCGGTTTCTCGACCTCGGTGCCATCGGATTCGGTACCGGAGGTTTTTTGATCGGGGAAGGATTCGTTCACGTCAGCAGACTCCAGGCGTGGGGATGACCACCGGTATGGCCTCACGCAATAAACCCATCGTAACCGGTTCAGGGGCGGGGCCGTCCACACCGCAAGCGCCCACCCATGTCCCGCCCGTTTCCTGTGGCTGACCGCATCGACGCGTGGATCACCCTGAAACCGGATCGATCGTGACGACCCATGAGGGGCCTGCGACTTCGTTTCATACCACGCAGTTCCATCCACCATGACGGGGATCAAAAGCTCCGGACCGCCCCAGCATCCATGGGGGGCTATACTCCCCACTTCCCGCGTCGCTCATCCAGGCCCATGCGCCCAGACCCGTGCGGCGCTCCCAACCGCCCGCGCATGACGGAGTGACCTGATGTCTAAGATCCGCGATTTGCTGAACCTGGATTGTGTCTACGCCGCGGGCGAGATCGACACAGACGGTGCCCTGCGACACTTCGAGACCTCCGACGGGTTCGTGCTGCCGGAGGTCACGGCGCAGGCCATCGCCAAGGCGGCCCACAACGCCAACGGCGCCATGCGGGACCTCGCCGACGACCTGCAGGCCGCAACCGATGTGCCCTGGCAACCCGATCACGGCTGGGTCTTCGCCGGCGCCGCCTTCAGTCTGGCCGTATGCAATGGCATGGGCGTTTTCGTGGATACCCACAATTCCGATTTCAGCGCCATTCTGCGGGCCCTCGCGGCGCTCTGAGTCGATCGGCGGCGTTGACTTTTGGGGCACACGGTCACGATCGAGGGCAGCGGTCACACATTCGACTGCGAGGATGGCGAAAGCATCCTGGAGGCAGCCCTGCGCTCCGGGGTGACCCTTCGCTACGGCTGCAACAACGGCTCATGCGGTGATTGCGAGGCCGTACGGGTCTCCGGCTCCACGGCACCCATCCGACACAGTGACTACGTTACCGGTAGCACGGCCCGTTCACAGTCGTCCTTTCTCACCTGCAGCCACACCGCCACCTCGAACGTGGTCATCGCCGCCGCGGAACCGGAATCGGCGGGGGACGTTCCGGCGCAAAGCATCCTCGCCCGGCCGAGTCGGCTGGAAGCGCTCGACCCGGACGTAACCCGGCTCGTGGTTCGCACGCCCCGCACCCAGACCCTGCGTTTTCTGGCCGGTCAATGGGTCCGGTTGATCTGCGAGGACGGCCTGAGCATCGGCGCACATGTCGCATCCTGCCCCTGCAACGGCATGCAGCTGGAGTTTTTCATCCAGGCTTCGGAACACGGACTGTTTCATCAGCGGCTGAACGCACTCAGCCGCAAACCGGCGGCGCTCACCGTGGAGGGGCCGCACGGTGAATACCTCTTCGATGATGACGGGGCCGGCCCGCTGCTGTTCGTCGCCTCGATGGAAGGCTTTGCCGCTTGCAAGAGCCTGATCGAACACGCCTTCGCGCTCGACTGGCCCGACCCGATTCATCTGATCTGGTCGATCGATGCAGAGCCCCCACCCCTGATGCGCAACCTGTTGCGCGCGTGGCGTGACGCACTGGATGGGTTCACGTACACGCTGACACGCCAGCACGAAGTCGCGGTCGCCGCTGAACGGGTCTTGGCAACCACGCTGCACGACAAGCAAGCCGATGTAGCCGAGGACGCACGTTCACCAACCACCGTCTTCGCCGCCGGGTTTGACGACATGCACCACTGGAACTTGTCGGGGTACGCCGCTCGGCTTATACCGGTGCCCTTTCCAGACACCTGAGACGCGACCATGTCTGTTTCATCCCCCATCCTCGCCGCCCTGGCCCTCTCGGCCGTTCTGCTCAGCCCCCTCGCCTTGGCCGACAAGGATGCCGCGGAGGCGGCTTTGGGAAATGTGCTATTCGAGCTTGATATCGAGAACGTGGAGTACGGCGTGCGTGGCGACGGAACGGTCAACATCACCTTCGGAGCGGCGGTGACAGCCGAGGAATACGCGGACACGATCACGCGTTTGAAAGGCCACGAAGCCATTCCCGCCGTCATTGCCGGGCGCAGCAGCAAAAACTTCTGCATCATCGAATGACGCCTGCCCCATTGGCATGAGGGCGTCGGGCTGCCTATAATTTCCCGTTCCGCTTTATTTGCCGCGCCCGCCTCCCAGAGACAGCCCCAACAGGGCCGAACAGGTCATCCGAGGGATAAGCTCAGAAAGCGGGCGCCCGACCGCTGAAACCGATTGCTGAATTTTTGCCGCCGCACCGCCGACGGCTCCGGAGTTGCCCCCCCATGGCCCGCGTCACCGTAGAAGATTGCCTCAACCGCCTGCCCAACCGTTTTGAACTGGTCCTGCTGGCCGCGCGCCGCGCCCGCCAGATCGCCAACGGCGTCGCCCCGTTGGTGGACGAGGAAAACGACAAGCCCACCGTGATCGCGCTGCGCGAAATCGCCGAAGGCCTGGTCGATGAGAGCATGGAGGAGGAACAGACCGAGGTGGATCTGATGGATGCCCTGGTCGAAGAACTGGCCGGCGAACTGGCCGCCAGCGAGGAAGAGGAAGAACTGACCCAGGCCTCCGCCAAATCCTCCGGGGAAGAGGCCCCGGAGAGCTGACCGTTCATTTCTGAAAGGGCCCCATGGCGGACGCCGAAGCCAGCGCATCGAGTGAATCCGCGTCGCCTCACCCCGGGGGCGTCGGTAGTCCGGCTGACAGTCCTTCGGGCTCTTCCGTCCAAGCGGGGCCCGACACCGGGACCGAACGCGCGGACCATCCGGATTCCGAAACCCCGGCGCCCGCTGATTCCGCTTCGGGCGATGCACCCGCCTCCCCCCACGATTCCGGGCCCGGGCGCCTGAACCGGCTGCTCATCAGCGAGCTGTGCTCCTTCCTCGAGACCTACCTCGAGCCCGACCAGATCCCCCTGGTCTACGATGCCTACCTGTTTGGAGCCGAGCATCACGAGGGCCAGACCCGTCGCTCCGGCGAGCCCTACATCTACCACCCGGTCACCGTCGCCAAGATCCTGGCGGAAATGCACATGGACAGGGACACCATCGTCGCGGCCATCCTGCATGACGTGGTGGAGGACACGGACGCCACTGTCGAGATGGTGGCCGAGCGTTTCGGTAACGCGGTGGCCGACCTGGTGGACGGGGTCAGCAAGCTCACCCACGCCCAGCACGCCCGCAGCCGACAGGAAAAACAGGCCGCGAACTTTCTGAAGATGCTGATGGCCATGTCCAAGGACATCCGAGTCATCATCATCAAACTCTGTGACCGCCTGCATAACATGCGCACCCTGGGCGCGATGCCCACGGACAAGAAGGCACGCATCGCCCGCGAAACCCTGGACATCTACGCCCCGATCGCCAACCGGCTGGGCATGAACAGCGTGCGCCTCGAACTTGAGGACCTGAGCTTCGCCGCCCTCTGCCCCTGGCGTTACAAGGTGCTGGCCACGGCTGTGAAACGCCGCCGCGGCAACCGCAAGGAAATTCTCAGCAAGGTGGAGACCAGCATCACGGGAGCCCTGGAACACGAGGACATAAAAGCCCGCGTCCTGTGCAGGGAGAAGCACATCTTCGGCATCTACAAGAAGATGCAGCAGAAGGACCTGCCCTTCCGGGACGTTTTCGATGTCTATGCCGTGCGTCTGGTGGTGGACCGGGTGGACACCTGCTACCGCTGCCTGGGGGTCATGCACAACCTCTACAACCCGGTGCCCGGACGCTTCAAGGACTATATAGCCATTCCCAAGGCCAATGGTTACCAGTCGCTGCATACCATCCTGTTCGGCCCCCACGGGGTACCCATGGAGGTGCAGATCCGCACGGAGGAGATGAACCATGTGGCCGAATCCGGCATCGCCGCCCACTGGGTCTACAAGGCAGGCGACGAGGAGCGGGGCAACGCGGCCCATGTGCGCGCACGGCGCTGGCTGACCGAGTTGCTCGAGATCCAGAAAAGTGCCGGCAACTCCGTCGAATTTCTCGAACACGTCAAAGTGGACCTGTTCCCGCAGGAGGTCTACGTGTTCACGCCCATGGGCGAAATCCTGACCCTGCCGCGCGGGGCGACGGTCGTCGATTTCGCCTATGCGGTCCATACCGACGTGGGCAACAGCGCAGTGGCCGCCAAGATCGACCGCCGACTGGTACCCATGAACACCGAACTGCTCAACGGTCAGACCGTGGAGATCATCACGGCACCCGGCGCCACGCCCTCACCAGCCTGGCTGTCCTTCGTGGCCACATCCAAGGCCCGTGCCACGATCCGGCACAGGCTCAAGCAGCTCAAGAAAGACGAGGCTGAACGCTTCGGTCGACGCCTGATCGACCGCGAACTGGCGGCGGACAACACCCGCCTCGACGACTTCGATCCAGGCATCGTCAGCGAGGTTCTGGAGCGCTTCGGCCTCGACGATGCCGACGCCCTGTGCGCGGATGTGGGCCTGGGCAACCGGGCTCCCGCGGTGGTGGCACGAGCACTTCTGGGCGCCACCGGCGGTGAGGACGAAAGCGGCGACGACGGCAAGCCCCAGGCACTGATGATCAGCGGCAGCGAGGGCATGGTCGTGCAATTCGCCCGCTGTTGCCGACCCATCCCAGGCGACCCCATCGTCGGATACTCGAGCGCCGGTCGCGGCTTGGTCGTGCATCACCGTGACTGTCGCAACATGCAAAAAACGCGCAACGACCAGGCTCAATGGATCGATGTGCAATGGTCCCCGGACACCGAGGGCGAATACCCGGTTGAAATACGCATCAACGTGGCCAACCGGCGCGGCGTCCTCGCCACCATTGCCGGCGCCCTCGCCGAGCAGGGCTGCAATATCGAGGACGTGCACATGGAAGAACGCGACGGCAAGAGTTCGTCTCTGGACTTCATCATCACCGTGCCGGACCGCATCAAACTTGCCCGCATCATGAAGCGGCTGCGTCGCAACCGCGACGTGCTCAAACTCAACCGCGTCGGAATCAAGCGGCGCGCGCCATCCAGCGAGGCGGAGCGCAACGGGGATCCATCCGCCTGATTCCGCCCGCCACCGGGTCGGCGAATCCCACGCGCGGCCCACTCACCCCACGATCACTTTCCAGGAACCCGCCATGCCAGAGCGAAGCATCATATCCACTGACCAGGCACCCCAGGCCATCGGCACCTATTCCCAGGCCGTGAAGGTGGGCGACACCGTGTACCTGTCGGGCCAGATCCCCCTGGATCCGGTCACGATGACCCTGGTGGAAGGCGACATGGAGGCCCGGATCCGGCGGGTGTTCGACAACCTCTCCGCGGTGGCCGAGGCGGCCGGTGGTTCACTTCAGGATGTGGCCAAGCTCAATATCTTCCTCACTGACCTGAGCAACTTCGCCCTGGTGAATGAGGTGATGGCACAGTACTTCCAGCAGCCCTACCCGGCGCGCGCTGCCATCGGCGTGGCCTCCCTTCCGAAAGACGCAGGCGTGGAGATGGACGCGGTCATGGTGCTGGGTTGAGCGGGGCGCTCAACCGTCATCGAAGGTCCGGACCAGCCACTCAAGAATGAGTCCGGCGGCATCCCGCCACCCCTCGTCGAGCATCATGGCGTGCCCCACCGAGAGCAACATGCGGGGCTCGACGCCAAACCGTCTCGCCACCTGACGAACAGCCAGGGGGCTGATCAGTGCATCATCATCCGCCCCGAGAACCAGTGCCGGAACGGACCCCAGGGCGGGTCGCCACAGGGCGTCATCCACCGCCATCTCCATCAGTGCCAGCGCGGACTCGACTCCTGCACGGCGCACATAGTTGTCGGCACGGTCGGCGTCGAGGTGGCGTGAGAACAGGCTGGTACGCGCGGGTGTCGTGCCGTAAAGCTGTTGTGCTGCGGCAGGCCCGAACCACTCGAGCACGCTGACCTGGTGCATGAACCAGGGGTTGCGCAGGAACAGGTGAAGGGAAGACGCCAGCAAGCCCTGCTCGGGGACCGAGGCCATGAGTACCGCACCCGGAGCACCATGACGCTCGATGAAGCGCTGCACCAACAAGCCGCCCATGGAATGCCCGATGAGCACGGGCGCACGGTCGAACCCGGCGGCGGCCCGCTCGATGTCGGCCAGGTAATCATCCAGAGAGAGCTGATGGATGGTGCCGTCATGACCACTGCCGCCATGCCCGCGCAGACTGACCGCGGCACACGAATACCCGCGATCCGCGAAGTAGGGCAGGTAATGCTCGGCCCAACACCAGGCCGCCACGTAGCCGCCATGAATGAACAGCAGTGGAGGCCGATCTTCCGACTCCATTCGGGCGTGTTGGTGAAGCACCTCAAGACCATCCGGTGGCCGGTAGGCATGCGCGTGCTGGGATGAATCACTCATTCCGTCAGCGCACTACGGGTCAGCGCTGAATAGAGGGATTACGATGCGCGGCAAGCGCCCTCGATCGACCACATCGTTGACATGCTGGCGCCAGAACGGCCACACGTTATGCACACCGTTAATATTCGCGAACACGCGAATGGATTCGTCGTCCAGAACCTCATCGGTGAGATATTCAACGATGAAGCTGGCCTCAATGGTGAACAACGGGGCGGGCTCGGGATCACCGTCCACGCCTCCGTTATCGGGAACGGCGCGGGACCCGAGAGTAATTTTTATCTGCACCAGCCCTGTTCCCTCTCCACCGTCTGGATAAGGCATTTGGGCGGCTTCCACCCGGCGCATGTCCTCCATGAGCACCGTGTCGGGCAAGCCCCCGTCCGGGTCCTCCCCACGGGTGAACGCGGACTCGTACAGAAACAGGTCGTGCAACTTGATGTGCTGTATGACCTGCCGGATACGCGCCCTGTCATCAGAGGTCATCATGCCGCACTCAGCCCCCACGCTTTGCAAGACACCGCGATCACGTTGTCGGGCCGCTTCTTGACACGCCAACACCGCGCATCAACCTCTACCCGTTCGCGCAAGGCATAACCGCTCGGGCGTGCTTCGGGCTCGCCGACGGGCTCCCCACTCAGGTCGCGCAGCTCTTCCAGCAAGACGGGATAGCGCTGGACCATTCTCAGCAAACGGTCCATGGAAGCGCTCTGCATGACATCACCGCGCTCGTACTTGGAGAAGGCATTCGCGCCTCCGCCAAATAAATCCGCCGCGTGCTTTTGAGTCAGGCCCAGTTGATCGCGTATCGCGCGAATCTCATCACCGGTGAGCAGTCCATCAACCCTACGCTTCGCATCCGTAACCGCACGATGATTGCACCGAATCTGATCCTCCAACACCGGGTCAGCACCACACAGGTCGCAGCGACAGCGCTCCAAACCGACGACCGTCATTTCCCGTTCACGGTACGTGAACGTCTCCTCGTACAGTTCCAGAACAAGGGGGCCCTCGTCGCACACGGGGCAAATCAGTCTCGAATCAGCCATTGTCACGGTCTCGATGAAAGGACTGCAGCACCACGACTACGCAGTCTCGGTTCAATTTCAGCTTGATGTAGAGGTGGTCGACGTCCCCGGACGGGGCCATGAATGACAGACGGTAAACATCGTTCCAGGACTTGGTCTTGCTGTACCAAATGCTGTGACGGAAGTGTTGTTTATCAAGCTTTCGCAGGCAGTCATGCACATTCTCCGGTGCGTAGCCCAGGTTCTCCACATCGCGAAACACTCGCGAACCCGCGAATTGGACTGAGCCACGTTCGGCCAAGTCTCTAACTCGCTCCAAGGAATATTCGGGCGTTTCCCTTTTTTCCGAATCGGGGGTAACCATTATGGTTGGTTCTTCCTTTGAGTCAATCCGCGGACACTGTCTTCAGGGGTTCTTCAGGCGCCAAGATCATCAACCCGGCAGGAGCTTCATTCTCGTGGGGCCGGAGAATCTAATGCGCCTCGTCCCAGTTCGCCCCGGTCCCCACGTCAACGATCAGCGGCACGCGGAAACCCTCTGGTGCGGCATCCTGCATCAGTGTGCGGATGGATTCGATACGTGACTCCAGTGCATCCGCCGGGATCTCGAACACCAGTTCGTCGTGCACCTGCATGGTCATGGCCACATCGGTGGCCCCGGCCTGGATCCATTCGTCCACGTCGATCATGGCGCGCTTGATGATGTCCGCCGCGGTGCCCTGCATGGGCGCATTGATGGCGGCACGCTCGGCACCGGCGCGTATCTGCGGGTTGCGGTGCTGTATGTCGGGCAGGTAAAGACGTCGGCCGAACAGGGTCTCCACGTAGCCGTCGTCATGCGCCTTCTTGCGTGTGTCTTCCATGTAGCGCTTCACGCCGGGGTAACGGTCGAAGTAGAGGTCCACGTACTTCTGTGCCTCACCCCGTTCGATGCCCAGTTGCGCGGACAGGCCGAATGCGGACATACCGTAGATGAGGCCGAAATTGATGGCTTTGGCGCGGCGCCGGTGTTCTGAGTCCACCTTGTCCGGGTCCAGGCCGAACACCTCGGCAGCGGTGGCACTATGGATGTCGGCACCCGCGGCAAAGGCGTCCAGCAGGCTCTGGTCGCCGGACAGGTGCGCCATGATGCGCAATTCGATCTGGCTGTAGTCCGCCGCCACCATGACGAAACCGTCCTCGGGGATGAAAGCCTGGCGGATGCGACGGCCGTCCTCGGTGCGCACGGGAATGTTCTGCAGGTTCGGGTCGGTAGAGGACAACCGCCCGGTGGCGGCAACCGCCTGGTGGTAACTGGTGTGAATACGCCCCGTGAAGGGGTCGATGAGCTCGGGCAGTTTGTCCAGATAGGTCGAACGCAACTTGGCCAGGCCACGCTGCTCAAGGATCAAGCGGGGTAGCTCATATTCTTCGGCAAGCTTCTCCAACACGTCCTCGGCCGTGGAGGGTTGGCCCTTGGGCGTTTTCTTTACCACCGGCAGCCCCATGTCCTCGAACAGGATTTTCTGTAACTGCTTGGGGCTGCCCAGGTTGAAGGGCTGTCCGACGACCTCGTGAGCCCGCTGTTCCACCTCGACCATGCGCTTGGCCATGGCCGAGGATTGATCACGCAGCATGTCGGGGTTGATGCGCACGCCGGTGCGTTCCATACGCGCCAACACCGGCGCCAGGGGCATTTCGATATCCGTGAACAGACCGTATAGGGCCGGTTCGGCGGACAGGTCCGGCCACTGGGCCTGGTGCAAGCGCAGGGTGATGTCGGCGTCCTCCGCGGCGTAAGGGCCAGCGGTGTCCAGGGGGATCTCGTTGAAGCTGAGCTGCTTGGCACCCTTACCCGCGATGTCCTCGTAGTGGATGGTCTCGTGATTGAGCAGGCGCTGGGCAAGGGAGTCCATGTCGTGCCGCCCGGCGGACGAATTCACCACGTAGCTTTCGAGCATGGTGTCGAAGGCCACCCCACGCAGTGCGATGCCGTGGTTGGCCAGCACCTCGGTGTCGTACTTGAGGTTCTGCATGACCTTGGGGCGCTCCGGGTCCTCAAGCAGGGGTTTGAGCCGTCCCAGAACCTCATCCTCGCTGAGCTGGTCGGGTGCCCCGGGATAGTCATGGCCGAAAGGCACGTAGGCTGCCTCACCCGGACGGATGGCGAAGGACACCCCGACCACCCTTGCCTGCATGTAATTGAGGCTGGTGGTCTCGGTATCGAAGGCGAACAGGTCGGCGTGACGCAGGCGTTGTAACCACATCTGGAAGCGCGGCATGGTCGTCACGACATCGTACTGGGGAGCCTCACCGACCACCTCGGCGCTGGCGGCGCTGGTCTCGCCCAATTCACCGGACTCCTCGGCATCAAGCGCGCGCAGCCAGGAGCGGAATTCCAACTCCTGAAGTTTTGTCCGCAGACCGTCCACATCGGGTTCGGTAACGGCGAGGTCCGAGGGATCACATCCCAGGTCCACATCCAGCTTGATCGTGGCCAGGTCATAGGACAGGGGCAGAGAGTCCAGCGTCGCGCGCAGGCTCTCGCCGATCTTGCCCTTCACCTGGTCGGCGTTCTCCATCACGCCCGTGAGGCTGTCAAACTGACCGAGCCATTTGGCGGCGGTCTTGGGTCCACACTTTGGCACCCCGGGGATGTTGTCCACCTTGTCACCCATGAGGGCCAGGTAGTCGATGATCTGGTCCGGGCGCACGCCGAAGCGTTCCATGACCCCATCCACATCGGTGACGCGGCCGTCCATGGTGTTCACCAGAGTGACATGCTCATTCACCAACTGGGCCATGTCCTTGTCACCGGTGGAGATCAGGGTCTCGATACCTTGTTGTGAAGCCTGATGGGCCAGGGTGCCGATCACGTCATCGGCCTCGACGCCGGAGACACAGATCAGCGGCAGCCCCATGAGCTTGACGAGTTCGTGGAGCGGTGCGATCTGCTCGGCCAGTTCCTCGGGCATGGGCGGGCGGTTGGCCTTGTACTCCGGATACATCTCGTTGCGGAAGGTCGGGCCCTTGGCATCGAACACCACCGCCATATGGCTGGGGTTCACTTCGTCCATCAGCCGACGCAGCATGTTCGTCACTCCATGGATGGCACCGGTCTGTAGACCCTTGGAATTGGTCAACTCCGGCAGCGCATGGAAGGCGCGGAACAGGTAGGAGCTGCCATCCACAAGGACAAAGGGGGCGCGGCGCTCAATGGGGGTCGGTTCGGTATCGGACATGGGTGAAACGGCTTCCAGGGGGAGGCGCTATCGTCCGGGCTACCTGCCCGCTGTGCAATGGGAAGGACGCCGGGTAAAGGGCAATGGCACACCCAACGTCCACTTGGCAATTCCCCATGGACAACAGCACCGGGCAGGACGAAGCTTGGGTCAAACCCCGGATAGGATGATCATCATGCTCCGCTCCAACGCCACACCCTGCGCGCCGGCCCGGCCCCAGACCAGTCTGCCTCTGGTCGCCCTGCTTGCGGCCGTACTGTTCGCCCCCTCCGTCGGGGCTCAGGTCACGCCGGAGGAACGCGCCCCGGCCCCGCCATCCATCCCCGATGCCGTAGCCAACGAGCAGGAAGCGGTCACGGGTCAGGTTGAGATCGTGCCGCCCAAAAAGGCCAAGGTGGTGGAATATCGCCGCAATGGCCGCCTGTACATGCTCAAGGTCACCCCCACCTCGGGACGCCCCTATTACCTGGTGGATTCCGACGGAGACGGCAACCTGGACGCAGTGCGCGATGGCCTCTCCGACCCGACCGTGCCGCAGTGGGTGCTTCACTCCTGGAAGTAACGGTCGCCCCGCACCGCCGAGCGAGCGTCTTCGTTCCAACACCACGGCGCGCCGCCACACAAGCGAACGCCGCCGATCCACCGGTCTGGCGCCAGGCAATCCAGGGCGCTGATCCGCCCTGCCAGTACAGCCTCGCCCTCGGTGGTCAGGGCCAGTACCGGTCGGCGGAGGTCTTCGCCGGCCAATGAACCATCGCCACCGATGGCGATCAGCGGTTTCGGTCCATGCGCGAGCTCCTCAAGCACGGACCAGAAACTCAGGTCACCCATGAACACCCGCTCCTCGCGGGCCTGGCTGGCCGCGAAAAGCGAACCGGGTCGCCTTTCGCCACCGGCGATCAGCCGCAGGGCCCGGCGCGCGGTGCGCGAGAGGCCGTCACGGCACCAGGGATATTCCTCCAACTGGCGCTGGATCGCTCCTTCAAGAAAAGGCAGTGCCGAAGTGTCTTCCGCCAACAAAGACGCCCATGCGACGGGTGTTTCGGCTCGAAAAGCGGCCCAGGAACGGCGTGCGAGCGCGCGCATGGGCTCATTCACTGCCTGCTCATCATCCCAGAGCCCATTCACGTCCGCGGGCTCCAACATGCCCAGATAGCGATCCGTGCAGATCAGGCTGATCGGCGGAAGACTGCCGGGTACCGCGTCGAGGCCATCGAGGATCTGCAGAAGCTGCAACTGGTCGTACAGGTCATGTTCAAACCAGAGCACGACCCGATCACGGCCCGCCAAGCTCAGAAAGCAGGCGTCGCGTCGTTCGAAACCGCCTTGCACCAACGCGGCATCCCCCCAGCCCCTTCCCACGATGAAACCGGCACGGCGCCGGGACAGCGCCTCGAGATCCAGGCCCGCGGGCACCGGCCCGTCATGCAGGACATCGCGCCACGGAAGGATGTCACCTTCCACGCCCGCGGCCCGCAACACGCCCGCGGCACAGTCACCGTTGGTGATATGCAGACAGGACATGAGCGATGAGCGCACTCAGCACGAATAGCGGCGAACGTACGCTCGGCCCACGCCCGGCTACTTGCTGGTGTGGGTATACACGGCGTCCCAACCCTTGCCGGGCGGATCGGCACGCAAGGCGGGGATGCGCTCCAGGTAAACCTGGAACAACAACTCATCCGGATGCTCGGCGGCCAGGGATGCGAAGTTCATCTCGGCCTGGTCCCATTGCTGGCGGCGGTACAGCTTGAGGGCGTTGTGGTAACGCTTGAGGCGCGCCACCGTTGCTTCGTCGACCTCCCCATCGCGACCGAGAGGCTCGAAGATGGCAACCGGCTCCTTCTTTCCCTTCACGCGCACGAGGTCCAGTTCACGGTACAGGTATTCCGGCGCCTGGGCCTTGGTGTACTCACTGACGATCATCAGCACGCCGTACTGCTTGGTCAGGCCCTCCAGGCGCGAACCGAGGTTCACGGCGTCACCCAGCACGGTGTAGGCCATACGGAATTCTGAGCCCATGTTGCCCACGTTCATGGGCCCGGTGTTCACCCCCACGCCCACCTTGATGGCGGGCCAGCCATTCTGCTCCAGCGCCGCGTTGATCTTGGGCAGTTCCTCGATCATCTCCAGGCCGGCACGAACCGCGTTGCTGGCATGGTTCTCATCGGGAAGGGGCGCCCCCCAGAAGGCCATGATGGCGTCGCCCATGTACTTGTCGACGGTTCCCCGCGTGTGATGGATCACGCCGGTCATGGGTGTCAGGAACGCATTCATCATGCGCGTCAGTTCATTGGGCTTGATCTGTTCCGACAGCGTGGTGAAGCCCCGAACATCCGAGAACAGCACGCTCATGTTGCGGCTGTCACCCTCCATGCCAAAGTCTGCATTGGGGTTGGAATCCATCTCATCGACGATCTCCGGCGGCACGTACTGACCGAACATACGCCCCAGCTGGCGACGATTCCTTGCCTCCACGAAGAAGCTGTACGACATCTGCAGGATAAAGATGGAAAGAACCAGAACCAGTTGGGTGGCCGAGGGCATGGCCAGGTTCGCCCCGGTCCAGAAATAGAAACTGGCGAATATGCTTGCCGCCATGGCGGCAGCGGTGAGCGCCACTGCCAACAGAGCGGACAGACGCGGCAGGGCAAAGGCCAGAATGAGACCCAGAACCAGAATCATGGCTACGTCATACCCCAGGGCATAACCGGGCGCCTGTTTGAATCCGTTGCCCTGGGGGTTGAGCAGGGCACTGAGTATGTTCGCGTGGATCTCCACCCCCGGGTACACGTGGTTTACAGGCGTGGCACGCAGGTCGAGCAGGCCGGCCGCGGTCGAACCGAGAATGGCCAGGGTGCCTTTGAGCAATTCGGGGTCAGCGCGCCCGGCCAGTACATCCGCGGCTGAGATGTAGTTGAAGCTGCCATAGGCACCACGGTACGGCACCAGTGCGGCACCATTCTGATCCACCGGGATGCCATGCTCACCGAAACGGATGGCTTCGAGCTCCGTGTAGCCCGCGTCGTCCGCCACCTGCAGGACGATGGCGGGACTGCCGGAAAACAGGCGGAACATGGCCAGCGACAGGGATTCATAGACTTGGCCGTCGTGCACGTAAATCATCGGCATACGACGAAAAATGCCGTCCGTGCCGACAAGGGCATTATCGAAGAAGCCTCCTGACGCGGCGGCTTCCTGGAGGATGGGCAGGTTGCCCGTGACGCCTTTGCGCTCGACCAAGGGCAAGGCTTTGATCACCGGATCGTCCGCGGACATGACCGGCTTGGGAAGCCGGTTTACCGTGCCGTCCTGATCGCTGGCGGCAAACCCCATGACCGTGTTGCGTCCACGCAGCGACTCGGCGAACAGTCGGTCGTATTGCAGGCTGGGGGTGATGCGCTCCAGCGTCGACTGGAACAGGCTGTCCTCACCGAACTGGTCCACCGCCAACTCGCGCAGCACGGAAAGGCCCGAACTGCGATCAGGCTCCGCGAACAGGACGTCGAAGCCGAGGACTTCCACCTCGTAGCGGTCGAAAAGCTGATCCACCATGCGGCCGATCTTCTCGCGGCTCCACGGCCAGCGACCGATCTCGGCAAGACTCTGCTCATCGATATCAATGACCACGACACGGGGGTCCTTACCCCCCGGAAGTGTGGCCACGAGACGTTTGTCGTAGATGAAATTCTCGAGTCCCTCGAGCGGCTCCAGTCGCACGAAACCGGCCGCGTGCAACAAGGCTATCGCTACCAGACCCAGGCTGAGCAACAACCGGACAAGTGCATGAATCGACACCCCGTGAATCCCCTTTGCGCGTGGCCTATGAATCGATCAGACCGCTGGAGCACCGCTCTCCGAGCCACCCACACAATGCTCTGAAGGGGTGGTCGGCCGCGGCGCTGATGCCAACGGAACAGGCCCGTGATGCAGACCCGACGCGTCTCATCATGGCGCGGTAGGCCAGAAAATGCATCCGGCAACGCCCTTGCGGGCATGCTCGGCGGATTACTGTTTCTTGAAGTGAATCACCCCGACGGCATGGCGACCGGAGGACGGGTCCTGCACGTGGTAACCACTGATGGCGTCATTGGGTACCTGACTACCGCCCGGGTTACCCACCAGGACAACGGAGGCGCTGCCATTGGAGTGTCCATTGTTGACGTTGAGCTCGAAGCCGGAGGTAGAGGCCACGCCGTAGTCCGCGACACCACTTTGCGTACCCTGGTACTCGATGCCGTCCACGCGCACGTGTACCTGGTAGTTGCTGATCTCCAGATTGCCGTGACCGTATCCCAGATCGAATGAAGCACCGGTAAACGAGCCGTTGGTCACGAAGCTACCCACGTTGCCGTCGTAATCCGTGGGACGTGGCGCCTGGGACAGCATGAAGCTTGCGCTGGATTGTGTTGCCACGTTCCGCAACGCGCTCTGGGTTGCCTCGTTGGCGGCATTGGTCGTGTGCATGAAATAAGCCGAGCTACCCGAGTTCTCCTCGTTGGGATGGCTCGAACTGCGATGGTCCCAGTCCTCGTCCCAACGCCCCCAGGTCAGGCCCGTGGGATCGCTGCCGTACTCCACCAGGCGGGCCACACCCGAACGCCAGCTGTCCCCTCCGGCGTCCGCGCTGCGCATGCCGGTCACCACGTTCGGATTGCCATTCACCGTGGACACCTGGGCTTCGTTGTTTTCACCAGTGCCGGTGATCTCAATCTCCGCGGCGGTCGGAATCGTGGCGGTCTGGTCGTCGGTGAGGTAGGCGACAAGCGCAACGTTATCCTGGGAGTCCGCGGAATCGGAGCGTTGATCGAAGACCAACGTACCGTTGATGCCCTGGCTCTCATCGGCGCTGCGCAGGAAGAAGGAACTGATGGCCTGGGTCACATCGCCGCCGGAGACGAACGCGAACGCCGCCTTACCCATGGCCTCGGAATCGTTCTCCGAACCCGATGGAGCGAATGCACCATCAAGGTAGAGACCGTCGCTCATGGCCGTATCAAGGCTCGAATCGGGGTTGCGGTCGTTATCGAGCAAGCCGATCCAATCAACGCCGTTGACGGTAGCATCGACCCGGAAGTCGTCGATGCTCTGGTTGGAAAGGTCCACGATCAAGGCGGCGTGGGTCACGCTTCCCTCGTTGCCATTGAGATCAGTCGGGCGCGTACCCGCGTCATCCCGGTAGGTGAAGACCGCGGTACCGGAGCCGGACAGACTCGACAGCCCGTTCTTGGGGCTGTAGATGAAATGCGCGGTACCCCTGCCGTTGGTGAACGACGGGTCGGTGCTGCCCTGGGCCTCCCAATCGCCATCCCAGGCGCCGTAGACGATACGTCCGTCGAGACTGCCCAACTGGGTGAGGCGGCCCGCGGAGGACTGGAACTCACCCCCGCGATCGCCCTCGATCAGGCCCTGGCGCAGGGCGCCCTCATTATCGAAGCCACTCGCCGTGACGATGATGAGGTTGGCATCGCCATCGGAGACAAGCCCCCCGACCACGCCTCCATCCTCCCCGCCGTCTGAGGGGAACAGGGAAATCAAACCGAAGGCACCGACGAGGCTGTCCGTGTCGGATACGACCTCGGAACCCCCGGCTGTATCGGCCGCATTGACATCCACGGTGGGCGAATCACCCACCACGCTCAGGCCTGACGTGATTGGCACAGCCGCACCGGTATCCAGGGTGATTGGCGCCAAACCCAGTCCGTCATCACCACCGGCACCCAGGTCCGCAAGACCACCGGCGCCCTCATCGGGTGAACCACCGACGTCTCCGCCCTGCGCACCGCCATCATCGGCACCGCCCGCACCGCCGTCGTCCGCGGCACCCTCGCTATCGGACGGCTGCCCATCGCCCCCCTCGGCGTCATCACCCTGGGCGTCATCACTCTGGGCGTCACCGCCCTCCTGGCCTTCGGATTCACCTTCGGCCGCATCACCTTCCTGGCCCTCGCCGGATTCAGCATCACCTCCGTCATCGCCTTCAGCGTCGCCGTCTCCGGATTGCTCCTCGCCGTCGCCACCTTCCTCGTCACCTTGAGCCTGTCCATCGCCACCGTCGCCCTGGCCTCCATCGCCACCTTCTTCCTCGTCCTCGCCAGCGTCTTCCTCGTAGTTGTCGAAGACGAAGCCGAACGGTGCCAATTGGCTTTCGGGCGATTGATTCTGGCCACCCACGAAGCTGTTGGTCCCAGCCGGGTGATTGGTGGTACCGGTCTGGTTGGTCAGGGTCGTCTCACCTTCCCGGGTCGACATATACAAGCCCGGGGGCACCGGCGGTTGCTGCTCCCCACCTTCAGGGGGTGCGGGCGGACGACACTGACCCGGACCACAGACACGAGCGCCGTAGTGCGTGCCACGGATACCGATGGTCGCCACCGGCGTCGCCACCCGGTAGTTGGCCTTGTTGGTCTTGCCGATGGCACCGGTGATGGTCCGGAAACCACCACGCAGGAGTTTGAAGGCACTGACCTCGTTGCCGTCCTCCCTACCCGAGTAGTGGAAGCGCTCGATTGCAAACTCGGTGTCGGGACGAAGGGACATCAACCCACCATCTCGATATCGGATCTGGGTGTAGCCCCGTTTGCCCGTGACTATTACGTCCCCAGCGTAGAGGAATGCACGCCGGGACAGGCGACGCTCGCCACCATCCGGGCCGCGGACCATCACACGACCGACCACCACGATGGCACGCCCGGCGATCTCACGGCCATCGGCCGCCTTCGGGGTCTGCGCCATGGCGGGCCAGGGCGATGCATGAACCGGAGTGATCGTCACCGATCCGGCAATCATGACCACGAGGGCCATGGCGATGACACGAATTGAACTGTTCATAAGATCCACCCTGGGGTGTTCATCGGGCACTTCGTTGCCCCGGTCGCGGGTCCCGCGGACCGCGGGTTCTTCGGGGATGTTTCCATCCGCCAATGCCATCCAAGCAAGCTCAATGCCAGCATGGCCTCACCGTGAATTCTCGAGTAGCTGTCAGAACTCATAACGAAGCTTGATGGTGTAGAGATCCTGGTCGTAATCGTTGATCACGATGTTGGAATCGTTGACCGTGTGGGCATAGCTGGCACTGAGAGTCAGGTCGGGCATGACCTCGCGGGCGAGCCCCACGCTCAGAGAGAACAGGTCGTCCTCACGCGAGCGCAGGAACAGCACGTTCTGTCCCTGATAGAGGCTGTGCTGGACCTGGCCACTGACGGTGAGGCGTGTCGACGTTGGCGCATCGAGTGTCAACACCGTACCCACACTGGCACCCCAGCCGTCACGTTGGGCCGCCGCCAGAGAGGTGGTGGTATCCGTCTCGGCGTCTTCCTTGAGCCCGTAGAAGGCGCCGAACACCACGGGCGTCCACTGCATGTCCAACACCCGGGTGAGACTCACCCCGGCGGTGGTCAACTTTGAGTTCAGGACTTCATTGCCCGGGTAGTCGAGATTGGAAAGCTGGGCGAACAGCGAAGCCTGGGTCATGGGATTGAAGGCATAGCGCCATTCAGCACCTACGGACTCGGTATCACGGTAACGCAGGTAGTCCAGGTAGTAGTCCTGGTACCCGGCATTGAACACAACAGTGTGATCGCCATGGGTCCAGCTCGCACCGACACCGAGGTTGATCTCCGAGGTATCGAAATCCTGGGCGGTATCGTTGAGCCGCATGCGCGCGGAGGCGTTGGCGTTGAGTTTCCAGCTCCGGGTCAGGGGATAGCTGTAGTCCCCACCCACCTTGGCCTCGCCGAACAGGGTGTGCTGGCTCAGGGACGTGGCACTGAGCACGCCGGTACCCAGGGTGGGCGTAAAAAACTCCGCGGTACCTGGGGCGGTATTGGCATTGGAGTCGTAGCCGACGCTTGCCTCCACATAGGCCGTCAATTTGGGCAGATACACGCCCTCCGCCCGGTCGATGGCCTCGAGATACCGGTTGATGTTCGCGCGGACATTCTCGGGCGGGTTTCCGCTGAGCACCTGGCTGAATTCGGCCTTGGCGCGATCGTACTGACCGATAAGGTAGTAGGCGCGGCCGATCTCGAGCCGCACGCGGGCATTCTCGGGATCGGCCGAAATCACCCGCTCAAGGGCGAACAGTCCTTCCTGAACGGCCCCCGCATCCAGGGCGGCAACGCCGTAATAGAAATCAAATAGGGGCTCACCCTCGCGATCGAACAGATGCTGCCCCGCCAGGGCATAGGCTTCATCGAAGCGCCCGGCGTCGTACAGTGAGCGAATTGAATCAACCAGGTCATCGGCCAGTGCCGGACCGGCGGCGGGAACGCTTAACGCAAGCGCCAACAGGGCCGCGCTGAATGGTTTGAGAGCTACTCGCACTTGCTGATCTCCAGCCCGTCGCTCATCCGTGACACCGGGGCAATCGAAGTCGTTTACAGGCCCACGAAAAGTCGTGGGCGGAACATCCGCTGGGACTTGGCCTGGCAGGAAGCCCAAACCGTCATGCCCCCGAGGGCCTATAACCCTATAATTTGCGACGAAAGCCTATGGTCGCCCCCAGAACAATTCAATGACTTCAGTCGGTGAAAAGCCGGACACGCACATTCGCATCGCGTCCTCGGACGACGAGCGCGAAGCCGTGTATCGGTTCCGCTACGAGGTCTACGTCGAAGAACTGGGCAAGAAGCCCAGTGACGCAGACCATCAGCGCCGCCGCCTGCAGGATGCCATGGACCCCACGGCGGCCCAGCTCTATGCCGAGGCGGACGGCGAGATCGTGGCCAGCCTGCGCATCAACCCCACCACGGATGCAGGCCGTTACTGGACCCATGTCTATGGCCTGGAGAACTTCACCCGTTTCCCCCGCAACCGGATGACGATGACATCCCGGCTCATGGTCGCCGCGCCATGGCGCGGAACACGGGTTCTGGCCTCATTGCTCATGGCCGCCTACCGCTGGGCGCGCAAGTACGAGTTCCGCTGCGATTTCTGCAACTGCGTACCGGCCCTCGTGGAGTTCTACGAGCAACTCGGATATCGCCGCTACCGCGATGGATTCGAGGACCCGGATAGCGGCTACCACTTCCCACTCGTCCTGCTACTGGACGACATGGATCATCTGCGCGCGGTGCGCTCACCGTTCCTTCGCGCCGCGCGCAAACTCCCGGCCCATACCGATACAGCCCAGTGGTTTCGGGGCGCTTTCCCGGAGCACGCGCATTTCGCCAACCGCCGACTCATGGGCTCCGATGCGTTCTGGCATCTGCTCAACACCAAGCTGGTCGAGCCCAGCGGCGGCGTGCCACTGCTTCAGGGGCTGGATGAAGATGAACGGCGGCGCTTTCTCAATGCGGGCGCGCTGATCCGGTGCAAGGCGGGAGACACCATCATCCGGACCGGGGACGTGGGCAACGAGATGTTCGTGGTACTGGAAGGTGTCGCCGAGGTCTTCGGCAACAGGGACAACCTGCATCACTCCCTGGCGGTCATCGGTCCGGGCATGGTGTTCGGCGAAATCGCGTACCTGTCGGAGATGCCCCGCACCGCCGACGTGGTGGCGCGCTCGAACATGGAGCTACTGGTGATGAATCAGCAATTCATGCAGAAAGCCATGGTTCAGATGCCCGAGGTAGCCACCAAGGTCCTGTTCAATCTGTCGCTGATCCTGTGCGAGCGCGTCGGCAACAGCACGCGCCACTGGCTCGACTCCCTGGAAAGCGAGAACACCCTCGTTGAATAAGCACCTGGATACCGGTTCCTACCGCTTCGGTGGTTTTGGCGACGACGCGGGCGAACTGCGCCGACTCGATGCCCAGGCCCGCAGTGCCGAGCGCATCGAGGTCGCCGCCCTCAAGGAGGCGGGTGTCCGCCCCGGGCTCTCCATCATTGATGTGGGCTGTGGCCATGGCGCCGTCACACGGCTGCTGGCAACGATGACGGGGCCAGAAGGCTCCGTTCTCGGGCTGGACAGCAACCCTGATCTGCTGGCGGAAAACCGCAAAGGCGAACACCCGGCCAATTGCCGTTTCGCACAGGCCGATGTCTACGATCTGAGCGCCTACCGCGGGCAGTTTGATTTCGCCTACGGGCGCTTTCTACTGCAGCATCTGGAGCGCGGTCCGCATGCCGTCGAGCAGATCAGCGCCACGGTCCGTCCCGGCGGGACGATCTGCCTTGCGGACGTGGATGATGGCTGGCTCACCCTGGAGCCCGAGCCGAGCGGATTCGGCGCATTTCTCGAGCGCGCCAGCCGGGGGCAGACACGCCTTGGGGGAGACCGGCGTGTGGGCCGGAAACTGGCCCGCTACCTCAGTGCCGCCGGGTGCACCTCGGTGCGCGTGGGCGTGCACGTGATCAGCAGTGACGATCTGGGCCTCAAGACCTTTCTCGACCTGATCACAGGCCTGAAGATGGAGATGATCGGCGCCGACGAACGCGCCGATGCGCTGCGCGAACGCGATGACATCTACCGGCTGCTGGAGAACCCGGACGCGCGGGGTTTCGTCGGCATATTCGTGGCTACCGGTGTGCGCGCCCAGGCTGCGATGGGATAACACCATCGCGCCGACCGGGACGAACCGGGTCAGGTCCACTCGCGGGTCGACTCGCGGGCCGATTCAGCGGTTCGCGTTGGTCGCGCGCGACGGGATCAGGCCGGTGTCAGGTTGGCGTAAGCGGCCACCAACCACTTGGCCCCCTCGGCATCGAACTGGACCTGCACAAGGGCCCGGGCACCGGAGCCTTCGAAATTAAGCACAGTCCCCTCGCCATAGACCTGATGCCGTACACGCCCGCCCAGGGTCAACCCTGTATCAGCCGCCGGTGCATCGTTGCCGCTGAACAGGGGCGTGGACACCGTGCCCCGCGAGCGCACATCCCGCAGGAGGTGCCCCGGTATCTCGCCCAGGAAGCGCGACGGCTGCGGGAAGGAGGAACGGCCATGCATGTGGCGCTGTTCCGCGTAACTGATCACCAACCGTGACCGGGCCCTGGTAATACCCACGTAGGCCAGGCGCCGCTCCTCCTCCAGCCGCCCGGGTTCCTCCGTCGAACGTTCATGGGGGAACAGCCCCTCCTCCATCCCTGCCAGGAATACGAGGGGAAACTCCAGACCTTTGGCCGAATGCAGGGTCATCAGCTGCACGCAATCGTCCCAGGCGTCGCCTTGGGTGTCACCGGCCTCCAGGGCCGCATGCGAAAGAAACGCCTGCAACGGATCCATGTCCTGTTCATCGAGAAGCACATCATCGATGTCGAATCCATTCGCGGCATTGATAAGTTCCTCCAGGTTCTCGACCCGGGCACGACCTTTTTCTCCCTTCTCCTTCTGGTAGTGCGCCATCAGACCACTGCCATCGACCGCCACCTGCACTTTCTCCCCCAAGTCGCAGGCCGCCGCACGGCTGTCGAGCTCCTCGATCAGCTCCACGAATGCCTTCAGCGCGTTGGCGGCACGCGCGTTGGGCTGGCGTGCCTGCGCCATCTGCTCGGCGGCGGCGAACATGGGCACGGAATGGGCCCGCGACCAAGCGCGCATGGCATCGACGGTACGCTGACCGATGCCCCGCGCGGGCGTATTGATGCAGCGCTCGAAGGCCGCATCGTCACCGCGGTGGTACATCAGGCGCAGGTAGGCAAGCGCGTCCCGGATCTCCATGCGCTCGAAGAAACGCAGGCCACCGTAGACACGATAGGGCATGCCGGCCTGGATCAAGGCCTCCTCAAAGAGCCGGGACTGTGCGTTGGAACGGTACAGAATCGCCGCCTCGGAGCGTGCATTGCCCTCCTCAACCCAGCCCTGGATACGGTCCACAACGAAGCGTGCCTCATCGCTCTCGTTGAAGGCGGCGTAGCAGTCGATGAGCTCGCCATCACCGCCCTCGGTCCAGAGATTTTTTCCAAGACGCCCCTCATTGCGGGCGATCAGGGCATTGGCCGCCTCGAGGATCACCCCCGTGGAGCGGTAATTCTGTTCAAGGCGCACGACCTGTGTTCCCGGGAAGTCGTGTTCAACACCCTGAATATTCTCGACCCGCGCGCCTCGCCAACCGTAAATGGACTGATCGTCATCGCCGACCACGAACACCTTGCCTCCCGGCGCCTGCCCTCCCGCGGTATCGCCACCTCCCGCAAGCAAGCGCACCCAGGCGTACTGGATGGCATTGGTATCCTGGAATTCATCCACCAGTACATGCCGGAATCGTTCGCGGTAGTGGTGCAGAACATCGGGGCGTCTGACCCACAACTCGTGAGCACGCAGGAGCAGTTCCGCGAAATCCACCATGCCACCCAGGCGGCACGCCTCCTCGTAGGCGCTGTAAATACGGATCATCTGTTTGGTGAAGGGATCGCCCTCGTCATCGAGGTGCTCCGCGCGCAATCCCTCGTCCTTGCGTGCATTGATGTACCACTGCGCCTGACGAGGTGGCCAACGCGATTCGTCCAACTCCAACCCGCGCAACACTCGCTTTACGAGTCGATACTGGTCGTCGGAATCCAGAATCTGGAAAGCCTGGGGCAGCTCCGCCTCCTGCCAATGGGCGCGCAGCAGACGGTGTGCCAGTCCATGAAAGGTTCCCACCCACATACCCGCCGCCCGCGTCCCGATGATCGACTCGATCCGCCCGCGCATCTCAGCGGCCGCCTTGTTGGTAAAGGTGACCGCCATGATCGACCAGGGCGAAACCCGCTCGACCTGGATCAGCCAGGCGATGCGGTGAACAAGAACACGGGTCTTACCACTTCCCGCACCCGCGAGGACGAGTACGTGGTCCTGCGCGGCCGTTACGGCTTGACGCTGCGCGTCATTCAGGGGGTCTACAATCTGCGAAACATCCATGCGACGGCATTCTGGCACGGTTCCGGCAAACGCGCCGCGCCCCCAACAACGGTTGGGGGTGTCAGAGGAATCCCGGCCATTTAACCTGTACATGCGGAAAACGCCCCGGCTTTGGGGCAAGATTGAAGTTCATGAGCAAATTCACTCATTGGGGGTATATCGGCATGGCCGAGGACGACAAGCCTGAACAGAAGCCCAGCGCCACTAAGAAAAAGGCCGCGACCAAGAAAAAGTCCGCCACCAAAAAGAAGGCCGCCCCCCCTAAGAAAACGGCCGTAAAGAAGAAGGCAGCGCCTCCCACCAAAAAGGCCACGACCAAGAAGGCCGCCGTAAAGAAGGCCCCGGTCAAGAAAAAGATGGCTGCCACCAAGAAGAAGGCCGCCGCCAAGAAACCCATCGCGGCAGCGGCCGTAACGGGCGCCGCTGCTGGTGAGGTCGCCGTGGGCAACCCCCCCCCGGCCACCACTGAGGCAGCCAAGCCCAGCGCCCCGACCAAGTCGGCGCAGCCAGCTGAGCCCTCTGCCTCCGATATCCCGAAGACCCCGGAACCGACAAAGGCGCCGCCAGCCAAGCCCGCGGCAGCAAGCACCGCGCCTTCAACCACCAGCGCAGCGGTACAAGCCTCCAAACCGGCATCCAGCGCGCCCAGTGCCCCAAAGAGTATCCCGGCTACACCCGCCAAGCCGCCCGCACCCGCGCGCCCCGCGAAGAAATCCGCGGACGAGGGTTCACCGATGATCTGGGTCGCCTTGGCGGCCATCATGCTCATCACCTGGTTCATGGTAGACCCGGAGCCGGCGGTGAAGGACGTGCTCGAGGTGGAAGACAGCACGTCGACGCCAGCCCCCGCGGCCACGCAAACCGGTGAGAGCAAAGATTCCAACGCGGCTGCCTCCGAAACCGATTCGTCCAGCGCCACCGGCGACACGACCAGCGACACGGGAGCAAACGCGGCATCAGATGGCAGCGCCAGCGGCGAAACCGCGGCGGCCAGCGCCCCCTCACAGACTGCTGATACCCCTGTCGGCACGGACGACAGCTCCAGCACCTCCGCTCCCGAAGGCGACGTGGCAAGCGCTACCGGTGCGGACGCATCAGTAACGACGACCGGGGGCGCCTCGGCCGGAAACGGGTCGGTGAACGAAGCGACCGCTGGCCCGACCAGCAATGCCTCACAGACCACCACCACAACCGACACCGCGGGTGCCTCCGGGGCCGTCGCGCTTTCTCCGAACTCGACCGCTTCCGCCCAGGACGCGACCGATGCTGTCGGCCCAGGCGCTGGCACCACCAGCGGAGCAGCGAATACCAGCGGCATTCCGCGCCCCCTGCATGAGCTCGCACCGCCCGCGGGCGTGTACAACCCCGCGGCGACCACCCGGGGCACCGCCATCGGTACCGGAGGGAGCGACGTGCGCATGTCCGTCAACGGCCGGACCCGCGCGGGCGCCGACACTTCCGGTTACGGTTACCGCACCCCTTGGCCGGTGCCTCCCGGCCCCTACCGCCCCGAAGCCCCCGTTGGCGGGGACACACCCCAGGAGTCCGCTCCTGAATCAGCCGATTCGGGTAACGAACCCGCTGATGCCACGCCGGGTGAAACCGGACAGGAATCGGTCGGCACCTTCCCGACCTTCCCCGAACCGCCGCGGCCACCCAACATGCCCGCTGAATTCATGACACCCCCACCGGCACCGCCGATGGAGTTTCAGGCGCCCGCCCCCAACCCCTGGTGGCCGACTCATCGCGCGCCCTACGGTTACGGCCCTTACTACCGCTGAGTCCGATAAGGCCGTCACCCGCCCGAATCCCCAGCGCACGGGGTAAGCGGGCGGGCTTGACGGTCAGGGTCTGACCGGAGGACAGGCAAAAAAATGCCCCGGTATGGGGATACACCGGGGCGTTGCTTCACGTGGTGGAGGTGATGCGAGTCAAGTGGAACGTGGCCTTCCTGGCCCATCCGTGTGCTCCATTGGGTTCAATCCTGAACCCACGCCAGTCTGCCTTCCTGGCATTGCAGCTTCCTGCACGGCGCAGATGCAGTTTCAAAGATCGGCGTGCCGGATGACATCGGCAGAACGCCGATAAGACCGTAAGCATTTACTGACAGTTGCGATGATCGGCCTCATACAACGCGTTCGCTACGCGCAAGTTGATGTACATGAACGGCGCATCGCACGGATCGGGCCCGGCCTTCTGGTTCTGGCTGGCGTGGAACGGGGCGATGGCAGCGCTCAAGCCCAGCGACTGGCTGAGCGGATCCTCGGTTACCGCGTGTTTCCGGACCAGGCCGGGCGCATGAACCTGAGCGTATCGGACACCGGAGGCAGCCTGTTGCTGGTATCGCAGTTCACCCTTGCCGCCGACACCGGCAAGGGCATGCGCCCAAGCTTCACTTCCGCCGCACCGCCTGATGATGGCCAACGTTACTTCAACGAACTGGTGGCACATGTGGCCGCGAGCGGCCTCACGACCGAGGAGGGTCAGTTCGGGGCGGATATGCAGGTGGAGCTATGCAACGACGGCCCCGTCACTTTCTGGCTACGGGTCAATCCACCAAACCCTGAAAATCCGTAATCCACGGAACCCGATCCCTGACTCAGGACCATTTCGTTGCCGCGCGCCCCGCATTGTTCACGCTTCGCGTGCTTCACGCTATTCTTAGCGGCTGTCAGTTTCGGAACTATCCCATGGCCCAGCGCACCGCCACCGTCCGCCGCGACACCTTGGAAACCCAGATTGAGGTTTCGGTGAATCTCGATGGGACGGGACAATCCAATTTCGACACCGGCGTGGGGTTTCTGGACCACATGATGGATCAGATCGCCCGCCACGGCATGGTGGATCTCGACATCAAGGCCAAGGGCGATCTCCACATCGACGCCCATCACACCGCCGAAGATATCGGCATCACCCTGGGCCAGGCCATCAGCAAGGCCATTGGCGACAAAAAGGGCATCCGTCGCTATGGTCACGCTTACGTTCCACTCGACGAAGCCCTATCCCGGGTGGTCATGGATTTCTCCGGCCGCCCCGGCCTCCACTTCTTCGTGGAATTTCCCCGCGCCAACCTGGGCGGCTTCGATACGGAACTGTTCTTCGAGTTCTTCCAGGGGTTGGTTAATCATGCGGGCATCACCCTGCATGTGGACAACCTCCGCGGCCGGAACACCCACCACATCGCGGAGACCGTCTTCAAGGCCTTCGGGCGCGCCTTCCGCATGGCGGTCGAACCCGACCCCCGCATGAGCGGCATCATGCCGTCCACCAAGGGAACGCTCTGACACCGACCCCGGCGCCAGTACGCATTCTTTTCCTCACGCAGCAGCGATCTTCCTTCCATGAGCACGAGCGTCGCCGTCATCGATTACGGCATGGGCAATCTGCACTCCATCGGCAAAGCCCTCGAACACGTTGGCGCAAAGGTCACAATCAGCGCGGACCATGACAGCATCATGGCGGCGGACCGAGTGGTCTTCCCCGGTGTGGGCGCCATTCGCGACAGTATGGCGGAGCTGGAACGCCTGCACCTGGCCGAAGTGGTCAAGGAGGCAGCGGCCAACAAACCCGTACTCGGTGTCTGCCTCGGCATGCAGGCCATGCTCGATTTCAGCGAGGAAAATGGCGGGGTCAACTGCCTTGGCCTGATTCCCGGCGCGGTGAAACACTTCGCCGCACGGGACGAACTGGTCGGCCTGAAGATTCCGCACATGGGCTGGAACAACGTCCAACAACGCATGGGCCACCCTATGTGGGCGGACATCCCCCAGGACAGTCGCTTCTACTTCGTACACAGCTACTACGCCGCGCCTTCCGACGCATCCGCTCTGGCAGGCAGTTGCGAGTACGGCATCGAGTTCGCGGCGGTACTCGCGCGGGACAATCTGTTCGCGACGCAGTTCCACCCCGAGAAAAGTCAGGTCGTCGGCCTGCAACTGCTTTCCAATTTTCTGCACTGGTCCCCGTGAGCCAACGGAGTTACACGTAATGTTGCTGATCCCGGCAATCGACATCAAAGACGGACGCTGCGTACGCCTGCGTCAGGGCCGCATGGATGATCAGACCGTTTATGGGGAAGACCCCGTTGCCATGGCCACACGATGGGTGGAGGCAGGTGCCCGGCGCCTGCACATCGTTGACCTCGACGGTGCGCTCGAGGGCCGCCCGGTCAATGCACCCGCGATCAGCCGTATCGCCGAGAACCATCCCGACCTTCCGATCCAGGTCGGTGGCGGAATCCGCGAGGAGGCGACAGTCGAGACCTACCTCGAAGCCGGGGTCAGCTTCGTGATCATCGGCACGAAGGCCGTCAGCGCCCCCCACTTCGTGCAAGACCTGTGCATGGAATTCCCGGGGCACGTCATCGTCGGCCTCGACGCCAAGGACGGCAAGGTCGCCATCGATGGCTGGTCCAAGCTTTCCAAGCACGATGTCATCGACATGGCTCAGCACTTCGAGCGCGATGGCGTCGAAGCCATCGTCTACACCGACATCAGCCGTGACGGCATGATGACCGGCTGTAACGTGGAGGCGACCGCGCGACTGGCCGAATCCATCCACATCCCGGTCATCGCCTCGGGCGGTATCACCAACCTTGAAGACATCAAGCGACTGTGTGCCGCGGACGAGCCCGGCATCATCGGAGCCATCACCGGTCGCGCCCTGTACGAGGGCAGCCTTGATTTCGCCGAGGGCCAGGACCTGGCCGACTCGCTTTGCGGCGCCAACTGACCCCCTGCCCCGGAACGCCTCATGGCCCTAGCCAAACGCATCATCCCCTGCCTGGACGTTGACGCTGGACGCGTCGTGAAAGGCGTACAGTTCGTCGACATACGCGACGCGGGCGACCCCGTGGAGGTGGCTCGCCGCTACGACCGCGAGGGCGCCGACGAGATCACGTTCCTTGACATCACCGCCAGCTCGGACGAGCGGGAGACCATGGTCCATGTCGTCGAGCAGGTCGCGGGCGAGGTATTCATCCCGCTCACTGTCGGCGGAGGCATCCGCACCGTCGATGACATCCGCCGCATGCTCAACGCCGGAGCCGACAAGGTCGGCATCAACACCGCCGCGGTGTTCCGGCCGGAATTTGTCCAGGAGGCCGCGGAGCGCTTCGGTTCCCAGTGCATCGTCGTATCCATCGACGCGAAGAGTGTCCACGGCGAAGGCGAAGAGCCGCGCTGGGAGATTTTCACCCACGGCGGCCGCAAACCCACCGGTCTCGACGCCCTCGCCTGGGCCGAGAAGATGGAACGACTGGGCGCTGGCGAGATCCTGCTCACCTCCATGGACCGCGACGGCACGAAGAAGGGATTCAATCTGCCGCTCACCCGCGCCGTCAGCGAGCGGGTGCGGATACCGGTGATCGCGTCAGGCGGCGTGGGCAACCTGGACCACCTCGCCGATGGAGTGACCGAGGGTAAGGCGGATGCGGTCCTGGCCGCCTCGATCTTCCACTATGGCGAGTACACCGTGCGCGAGGCCAAGGAACACATGGCGGCACGGGGCATCGAGGTGCGGCTATGAGCAACACCGATGTTCTCGCGGAACTGACCCGGGTTCTCGAGTCGCGCAAAGGTGCCGAGCCGGACAGTTCCTACGTGGCCAGCCTCTATGCCAAGGGACTGGACAAGATCCTCAAGAAGGTCGGTGAGGAATCGGCCGAGACGATCATCGCAGCGAAGGATGGCGACCGCGAGCAGATCATCTATGAGACGGCCGACCTGTGGTTTCACACCCTGGTCATGCTGGCGCACCAGAACCTTTCGGCCCAGGACGTGCTCAACGAACTGGCTCGACGGTTTGGCGTCTCAGGACACGAAGAGAAAGCCGCGCGCTCCGCGAAGTAGTAACATGCGCGGCCCGTTTCGTCGGCCTTGACCGGCGAACCAAGACATATCAGCAAAGCAAACGAATTCGGAGAGGTACATCATGGGTGTCGGCGGAATCAGTATCTGGCAGCTCCTAATCATCCTGGCCATCGTCCTGGTGCTGTTCGGCGCCAAACGTCTGCGCAACGTAGGCGGCGACCTCGGCCATGCCATCAAGGGATTCAAAAAAGCCATGAAGGACGGCGAGCAGGATGGCGGTGCCAGCGCGGCGGCACCCGAGAAACTTGAGAAAAAGGACGGTGCCGTTATCGACGGCGAAGTCACCTCCAAGGACAACACCAAGGCCTGATCGGGCATCGCCCGCCTCCAAAACCAGTTCCCCGGTCCTGACCCGTGTTCGACGTCGGTTTCTTTGAGCTTGCCCTGATCGGCATGATCCTGCTGATTGTTGTGGGCCCTCAGCGGCTGCCCAAGCTCGCCCGCTTTGTTGGCGCCTGGGCGGGCAAGGCCAATCGCGCCTTCCAATCAGTGAAGGACGAGGTCAATCGGGAACTGGCGGCCGACGAACTCAAGCGCACCCTCGAAAAACAAACCGGTTCCAACGATCTGTACGAGATCGTCGAGGAGACCAAGTCGGACCTCAACAGCATCCGCAACGACACCGGTGATGCGCTTCGCGAATCGGAGCAGGCTCTTGAGCCCCGGACCGCGACCAGTGAGAGCAAGCCCTCCGGGAAGACTGAGACATGAGCCCGGCGCCCGTGGAACCGGACGATAGCGTCGACCAGGAACAGCCCTTCATCTCCCACTTGCTGGAACTGCGCGACCGCATGGTGCGCGCCGTACTGGCCATCCTGATCGTCTTCGCCTGCCTCGCGCCCTTCGCCAACGAACTCTATTCAGCGCTCGCCGGCCCATTGACCGCGCACCTGCCCGAGGGCACGTCCATGGTGGCCATCAAGGTCATCAGCCCGTTTCTCACGCCCTTCAAACTCACCCTGGTAATGGCGATCTATATCGCCGTTCCCTTCCTGCTTTACCAGATGTGGGCGTTCATTGCCCCCGGCCTTTACCAGCACGAGAAGCGCATGGTCTGGCCGCTGCTCATATCGAGCACGATCCTGTTCTACCTGGGCATGGCCTTCGCCTATTACGTGGTGTTCCCACTCATGTTCGGTTTCCTCACGGCCACCGGCCCGGAAGGCGTGGCGGTTACCCCGGATATCTCGGAATACCTGGATTTCGTACTCACGGTTTTCCTGGCCTTCGGCGTGGCCTTCGAAGTGCCTATCGCCACGATCCTCCTGGTCTGGACCGGCATGGTGGAACCGGACAGCCTGCGTGAGAAACGCCCCTTCGTCGTGGTTGGCGCGTTTATCGCCGGCATGCTGCTGACACCACCCGACATCATTTCCCAGACCCTGCTCGCCATTCCCATGTGGCTGCTCTACGAACTGGGCATCATCTTCTCGGTCTGGTTCAGACCCAAAAAGCCGACCACGGACGAGTCGGACGAAAGAGAGGGACACGGCCATGATGGCGCGTACGCTTCGGCCTCCGCCGCGGCTGCCGGATCAGCCGCCGGTTCGGCGTCGGCCGCTGACGAGCACGACGAGTACTACCACCACATGACCGAGGCCGAGATGGACAAGGAACTCGATGACATGGAGGCCTGGGAAAATGAGGACTATGACGAGGAGGAGCCCACATCTTCTTCCGAAGGGGATCCGCGCAACACCCCGTCCGACCATGACGATTCCGAGGAGTACAACTACGGCGGCATGGAGTACGACGCCAAGGGCAATCCCATCCGCAAGCCTGAAGACGAAAAGTAGCATCGGCCGACGCCTGGGCTGTCTTCGGTTTGGCCGCCCGCTCCATCAGCCAACGCGGGGACAGTCGACCCTATTCACGCTATCCTTCGCCAAACCCGCCGGTACGGTCGATGAGACTCGAATTCACCAAGATGCACGGGCTTGGCAACGACTTCGTCGTTATCGATGCCACCCGATCCCCCCCGCGACTCAGCCCGGATCAACTGCGCCATCTAGCCGACCGTCGCTTCGGCGTCGGCTGTGACCAGATTCTCCTGGTCGAAGCGCCGACGCGCGCTGACACCGACTTCCTATACCGGATTTACAACGCCGACGGCGGCGAGGTGGAGCAATGCGGTAATGGAGCCCGTGCGTTCGTACGTTTCGTTCATGAGCGTGGGCTGACCCCCAAGACCACCATACGCGTGGAAACGGCCGCGGGAATCATCGAGCCGACCTTGAATCCTGATGGCTCGATCACCGTGGACATGGGCGCACCGGTTCTCGAACCCGCCAAAATCCCGTTCGATGCCCCTGCGCGCGCCGCCTCTTACGTCCTTCAGCATGACAACCAAGCGCTGTCCATCGGGGCGGTTTCCATGGGCAACCCGCACGCCGTGTTATGGGTGGATGACGTGGATGATGCCCCCGTTGAACGCTGGGGCCCTGCTCTGGAACGGCACCCGCGCTTTCCCAACCGTGTGAACGTGGGTTTCGGCCAGATCATCGACCGTGGGCTCATCCGTCTGCGCGTCTTCGAGCGTGGCGCGGGGGAGACCCTGGCCTGCGGCACGGGCGCCTGCGCGGCCGTGGTTGCCGCCCATGTCCAGGGCCATGTGGATAACCGCGTCACCGTCAGGCTGCGCGGTGGCGAACTGAGCATCGAATGGGCCGGCGCGGACCACCCCGTGCTGATGACGGGCCCGGCGGAAATCGTTTACCAGGGGGAAATCGAACTATGAGCGAAAATCAGGAACAGGCCCGGGATATCGACGACGACCTCGAACGCCAAACCGCCGATTACCTGCGCCAGCACCCCGATTTCTTCAAACGCCATGACAGCCTGATCACCGCGATGCGCATCCCCCACAGCGCGGGTGATGGCACGGTGTCTCTGATCGAGCGCCAAATCGAGGTATTGCGTGAGCGCATCGCATCGCTGGAGGCTCACGAGCGGGACATCATCGAGGTGGCCCGGGAAAACCAGCATCTGCATCGCAAGATCCATCGCTTCACACTCGAACTGATCGGTGCCCGTTCCGCATCAGACGTTGTCGCCCGACTGCAGGTCTATCTCACGGAGGAATTTCAGACCGAGGCCCTGACCCTGGCGCTGGTCGCGGGCAAAACGGATCACCTCGACGATAACGACATCCTGCTGGTCCTCGATGCGGATGGCGATGAGCTCAAGGCATTCCAGAGCTCAGTCAAGGGCGGAGCCCTGTGCGGCCGCCTCAAGCACGAACAATTGCGCGTTCTGTTCGGAGAAAACGCTGTCGAGATCCGATCCAGCGCCCTGCTGCCGCTGGGCGAAGGGGGTGACCTTGGCATGCTCGCCATCGGCAGCCGGGAGAAGGACCGTTTCCAGGAGGGCATGGGCACCGAATTCCTCGAAAACATGGGCGAAATCATTTCGCAGGCGCTCGTCTCCCAGGGTTGAAGGGCTCAAGCCCCACCATGAGCACGGACACGGGCCCCGACACGACGGCGCTGGAATCCTTCGTCGGACACCTGAGCAACGAAAGACGTCTGTCCCCGCGTACCGTCGATGCCTACCGGCGCGATCTGATGGCCTACCACGGGTTCCTTAACGGTATGGAACTCACCGAGTGGACGGAGGCGAACGCCCACACCGTCCGTGGCTTTGTCGCCCATCAGCACCGTTCAGGCATTCATCCGCGCAGCATTCAGAGGCGACTTTCCGCGCTTCGCGCCTTCTATCGGTACCTGATTCGTGAGGGGATGGCACGGAACAATCCGGCGGAAGGCATCCGCGCTCCAAAATCCGACCGTCCACTGCCCGATGTACTCGACGTCGACCAGGTCAACCGCCTGCTGGAGCCGGGGGACGACGATCCGCTGGCCTTGAGGGATCGCGCCATGATGGAACTTATGTACTCGGCCGGTCTTCGCCTGGCGGAACTTACCGGCCTGAATATCACTGACCTGGACCTGCGCGACGGGAGCGTGCAGGTGACGGGAAAGGGCGGTAAACAACGCATTGGGTCCATTGGCACCCAGGCACGGGCCGCCCTTGAGGCCTGGCTGGCCGTCCGTCCGCGGGCTGTAAAAGAAGCTGACCAAGCTCTTTTCACAACCCGTCGGGGCGCGCGCATTTCCCATCGCACGGTACAGAAACGCATGTCCGACCGGGGCATCCGCCAGGGTCTCGAATCACACGTACATCCCCACGCGCTTCGCCACTCCTTCGCAACCCATATGCTGGAAGCCAGTGGCGACCTGCGCGCCGTGCAGGAATTGCTCGGCCATGCCAACCTGGCCACCACCCAGGTTTACACCCACCTGGATTTCCAACGCCTCGCCAAGGTGTACGACGGCAGTCACCCCAGGGCACGAAAGAAACGCGGCGACTGAGAGTCGCTCACCGGAAAGCCGGGCATAAAAAAGGGCCGACTATCAAAGTCGGCCCTTCAAACATGAAACGCGGGTCGGGTCGGTGATCAGGCAGCGCGGCGCATGAAGCGCAGGCCGAGCAGGCCCAGACCCAGCAGGACGGCAGTGCCGGGGATCGGAGTCGGGATCGTGAAATCACCGCTGAACTGGATGTCGTCCACCAGCAGGGCGGAGTCCTGACCATCGGGCGCGGCATTCAGCACACCGAAAGTCAGACGATAGTCACCCACGCCCAGAGCGATGAGGTTGTTCTGCCAGGCGAGACCGTCAGAGGAACCGAAAGCACCCGTTCCGCCAGCAGCGCTCATGGAGTAACCCGTTGCACCGCCGCCCACGAGGCCTTCGCTGACGATGGAGGAACCGCCCACGTCGTAGATCGCGTAGACAGCGACATCGTTCTGGCTGAAGCCGTCCTCATCGGTGAGGAAAATCCAATCGAAGGACAGGTTACCGGCGGTGTAGGCCGAGAAGGTGAAGCTGAAAGCCCCACCATTGACCGCCGTACCGCCCGTGTGGCCGTCCAGAACGGCGGTGGTCACGCCCATCAGGGCGGCGATGCTCGCCGAGGTAGCGGCGTTGCCGCCGCCGACGTTTTCGGCTTCACCGCTGTCCGACGTCGTCACCATGGCGAAGTTGGAGCCTTCATCCGGGTTGACGGAGCCGTAGGAGGAAAGGATGTTGAAATCGCCGAGGCTGGTCAGGCCACTGGCGCTGTTGCTACCGCCCGGGGCGGAGATGGCCTCGAGGCCGTTCATCACCGCAGCGCCCGCCGAGGAAGTCGCGGCGGCCAGGGCGAGGCCGAGGAAATAGGTGGTAAGCCGGTTCATGGTCATCACTCCAGGTAACTCTTCGTTGTTTCAGTCCGTTAGAACGCGATTTGGAAGTTCTGTGGTGTCAGGTCCGGGACTCGCGGCCCGGTGTGAAGGGAACTTAGCAGGTAACGTGCCAGAAAATGAGAAACGCCCATCTGGCGGGCTGTTAAGCTGTTAACAGGTCAAATACCCTCGACCATGAACGGGGCAATCGTAAAAAATTCCGACAGTTATTCGGTGCATATCTGGGTCAGCTGACGGCGCTTGGGACGGAGCCTCGAGAAGGCCGAACACGGCGAATATAACGACTTCCACTTAAAGAAACTGACGCAGCCTCTTGATAAAAAAGAAAAATTCGACGAATTTGTCACCTCGGCTATTTCTTGCACAACCACAGACGGGACTTAGGCTTGGCCTGACGACCTAGGGCATGAAATTTGCTTTGCCCTGAAGCACACCCTTCCAGCATATGTGAAGACTCAACATCGGCACGGAACTTCCCGGGGCCGTTGGAGCCCCTATCAACAGCGTGGCCGAAGAGCCTCATCAGTCGGGGA
Source organism: Gammaproteobacteria bacterium (assembly GCA_049604295.1). Taxonomy (GTDB): domain Bacteria; phylum Pseudomonadota; class Gammaproteobacteria; order JACKNK01; family JACKNK01; genus JBMYTL01. The sequence continues at coordinate 1,666 of JBMYTL010000015.1, read as the reverse complement.
CCATAGCTAATGAAACGCCATACAAAACGGAATGATCAGGGATTCACGCTGATCGAGTTGATGATCGTGATCGCGATCATCGGAATCCTGGCAGCAATCGCCGTACCGCAGTATCAGAACTACACCATCCGCGCGAAGGTCAGCGACATCATGTTGCAGTTGGCGCCCATCAAGAGGGGCATCGAGGAGTATGTCGTCCTCCATGGCGAACACCCAGCCCTTGGAGATATCGAATCCATGATCGGTATTTCGGGCGCCGCTTGGGCCGCGGAGCAGAACCACGTCAACAACGTGGGGATGAACGTTCAGGGATTCCAGGGCGTCATGGTGCGCTTCACCAATTTCAATAACTCCGACGTCGACCTCAGATGGCTCTACCTGGTGAACAACTTCCTGGGTGGTGGTGGCACGACCAAGCCCATGCAGTGGAAGTGCATCGGTTTGATTGACGCCAACGCCACACAGATTACCAGTGCGACGTACGTTCCAGCCAGTTGTCGCGGTAACTCCTATTCGCAGTACCGGGCCGACCCGGACTGGAACACGAACGGCTGAGCCGTGCCCCACCGAGACTCCGCCGTCAACGTGACAGGTAGGTCCCGCGCAGCAAGGTGGCTTCAAGACTCTCCAACAACTGATCCGCGCCTCCGTCGGGGTCGGCTGCGCATTTGCGTCTGATGCGCTGAATGACGTCGCCCGGGTCATAACCGACCTGACTCAGCACCTGACTGATGGAGTCGCCCTCGCTGACGTCCTCGATGGTCCACTGTCCGTCACCCTGACAGCGCACGCTGACGGAGTGGGTATCGCCGAACAGGTTGTGGATATCGCCCAGGGTCTCCTGATAGGCCCCAACCAGGAAAAAACCCAGCACCTGCCGTTCTCCCTGATCTTTATTCGGCAGGGGCAAGACATCACTGATACCGAGTTCGCCCGCGTAGTGGTCAATCCGCCCGTCCGAATCACAGGTCAGGTCCTCAATGACCACGCTCCGCGACGGGGCGCGGTCCAATCCCCTCAGCGGAACGATCGGGAAGATCTGGTCTATCGCCCAAACATCGGGCAGGGATTGAAACAGGGAGAAGTTGCAGAACACCTTCTCCGCGAGCTGTCCGTTCAGTGTTTCCAGAACCTCACGGTCCGACGGTGCATCGGACCGCAATCGAGGCAGAATCCCCTGACAGATCGCCACATGCAGCTGTTCGGCCTGGGCACGCTGCTCCAGGTCCAACACCCCGTGCAGATACATGCCGCGCGCCTCCGCCAGCCAATGAGTCGCCTCGTGGTACAGCTCCACCGGGCTGCGCCCTGAGTGTTCCCGGTAAGCGGTATACAAATCTCGAAGCACGAATGGCGCGTTCTCACCAGGGTCAGTCGGCACGGTGTCGTCTGGTCGGTCCACATCAATCGCATCACTGATCAGGACCGCGTGGTGGGCCGTCATGGCGCGCCCCGCCTCGGTCACGATTCGAGGGTGAGATAAACCCGCCGCATCACAGCCTTCCCAAACGCCCCGAACCACTGTCCTCGCGAACTCCTCCAAGCTGTAGTTCACGGAACAGAAACTGCGACTGCGTGTTCCCTCGTAATCGACGCCGAGCCCGCCCCCCACATCGATAACGCCCAATGGAGCGCCCAGCCCGACGATATCCGCGTACAAACGGAT
>JBMYTL010000014.1:30297-56564 GCA_049604295.1 Gammaproteobacteria bacterium | reverse complement strand
AAAAGATAAGATTCGTCTATAGAGCCCTAAAATACCCAAACCGTCATTCATGTAGGAAAAAGGCATCAACTTGGTGTAATAGACTAAGCGGAGTTTAATTGATTTAGCTGGAATCCGGGTTTTTTTTGCTCAGCGCTTGATTGCCCGATGGCGCAAAACTAGAATCCGCCCCTTTTTTCCTACCCGGACTCCCTCCGGGAGATGGGCTGAAATCATGTCAGACGCCATCATGCCCACCTACGCGCGGCTGCCGATCGAGTTCGACCGCGGCGAAGGTGCTGAGCTGTGGGACAAGCAGGGCCGGACCTACCTCGACGCACTGGGCGGTATCGCCGTGTGCGCGCTGGGCCACGCCCACCCCGCCGTATCGGCGGCGATCTGCGAGCAGGCACAGCGCCTGGTCCACACCTCGAACCTGTACGGCATCGGCAAGCAGAGCCTTCTCGCCGACAAACTGGTAAGCCTCAGCGGCATGGACCAGGTCTTCTTCAGCAATTCTGGCGCCGAAGCCAACGAGGCCGCCATCAAGGTCGCCCGCCGCTACGGTCACGGCAAGGGAATCGAGAAGCCCGAGATCATCGTCATGGACGGCAGTTTCCACGGCCGCACCCTGGCCACGCTGACGGCCACCGGCAACCGCAAGGTACGGGCGGGCTTCGAGCCCCTGGTCCCGGGCTTCATCCGCGTCCCGTACGATGACGTGGACGCCGTGCGCAAGGTGGCGGAGAACTCCAGCTCCGTCGCGGCCATCCTGGTGGAGCCGATCACCGGCGAAGGCGGCATCCGCATTCCCGCGCCCGGCTATCTCGAGACCCTGCGGACTCTCTGCGACGAACACGGCTGGCTGCTGATGCTGGATGAGATCCAGACCGGGATGGGGCGCACCGGGCATTGGTTCGCCTGGCAGGGGGAAGGCCCGGAACAGGCGGGCGTACGGCCCGACGTCATGACTCTTGCCAAGGCTCTGGGCAACGGCGTTCCGATCGGCGCCTGCCTCGTCGCTGGCCCCGCCACCGGGGTACTCCAGGCGGGTAACCATGGCTCGACATTTGGCGGCAACCCGCTCAGCTGCGCGGCGGCACTGGCGGTCATCGAAACCATGGAGTGCGAAGATCTGCCCGCCAAGGCCGCCCGTGATGGCGAGACCCTGCTGAAGCTTCTGCGTGATCAACTCGAAGGCATGGAAGGGGTCTCTGATATCCGTGGTCGGGGCCTGATGGTCGGCGTGGAACTGGCTCAGCCCTGCGGGGAACTCGTTGCCCAGGCCCTGGACCAGGGCCTGTTGATCAACGTCACCGCCGGGAACGTGATCCGCCTTCTGCCCCCGTACATCCTGAACGACGCGCAACTCGAGCGGATCGCCAATACGATCAGTGCACTTGTTCGCGACTTCCTGCACCGCGAAGCGGCCTGAGCAGACCTCAACTCCTAACGCCCTCCAGCCTGCTGGAGGCCACCGCATCCAGGGATCGTCTTCATGGCCGACAACAGCCCACGCCATTTTCTGACGCTCTGCGACCTCAGCCCTGACGAGTATCGGGGCCTGATCCGGCGCGCCATGGAATCCAAGACCCTGACCCATGCGGGCAAGGCGGAGGCCACCCTGCCCGGTCGCACCCTGGCAATGGTTTTCGAAAAAAGCTCGACCCGCACCCGGGTGTCCTTCGAAACGGGCATCACGCAACTGGGCGGTCACGGCCTGTTCCTGTCTCCCAAGGACACCCAGCTGGGCCGCGGCGAGCCCATCGAGGACACCGCACGGGTCCTTTCGCGGATGGTGGACATCATCATGATCCGCACCTTCGGCCACGACAAACTGGAACGCTTCGCGGCGCACTCCGACGTTCCCGTCATCAATGGCCTCACGGACCTCTGTCACCCCTGCCAGCTTCTGGCCGACATGCAGACCTATTTCGAGCACCGGGGCGATATCGCGGGTCGCACCGTCGCCTGGGTAGGGGACGGCAACAACATGTGCCACTCCTACATGTCCGCCTCACATCTCCTGGGTTTCGATCTGCGTATCGCCGTGCCGGAAGGCTTCGACCCTGAGCCCGCGATGATGGAAAAGGTGGGGGGCCGCTGCACCATCGTTCGCGATCCGCGCGAAGCCGTGGAAGGTGTCGACCTGGTCAGCACCGACGTCTGGACAAGCATGGGACAGGAAGACGAGGACACGCGCCGCCGTGTCGCCTTCAGCGGCTTCCAGGTCGACACCGGCCTGATGGACCGGGCAGCCGACGATGCCCTGTTCATGCACTGCCTGCCCGCGCACCGTGGCGAAGAAGTCAGCGCGGAGATGATGGACGACCCCCGCGCCGTGGTGTGGGACGAAGCCGAGAACCGGCTCCACGCGCAGAAGGCGCTGATGGAGTTACTGATGGGTGCCATCGAGGTCTGATCGCCGGGGAGCTCGCTCCGTTCTTCCGGTCCCTTTTTCAAGGTCGGCCTTTTACCCCCGGGTCTATTACCCGCGGGCCTGGGTGAGCAATCGTGATTGTTGATGTTGAGAACATCATCTCCGGCGGGATGTGACGGTCTGCCGCGAGCTTGGGTGGTAGCGGAGACGAACTCACCCCAGTGAGGGCTTCGCCCGTCTCATGGGTTGGGCGGAACACTCCACGGGCACGACCTGCCCCAATAGCGGCGAGGAGGGGTCAATCCCCGACGATCCGCTTCGCTCCCCCCTCCACTCCTGACGGGAACGCCGAACCCGGCCCTTTCCCGGGACAGCCCCCCCATCAACTCGCGGCCCCACCGGCAGCGGAACATAAAAAAGCCGCCACCCTGCTAAAGGGCGACGGCTTTTCGTTTCAGCTAAAGCCCCCGCGGGGACGGATAAGCTGAATCCGACCTTACTTGGTCGCCACGTACGCGCCGATGTCGGCAGCCTCGGCCTCGGTGATGGTCGCGGCCATGGGGCTCATCATGGGGTTGGAGCGGGTACCGGCCTTGAAGGCCTTGATCTGCTCGACCACGAAGGCCTCGTCTTTACCGGCCAGGCTCGGGTAGGTGGCTTCGTTCATGGACTTGCCGTTGGGGCCGTGACAACCCACGCAACCCTTGGCGGCGTACAGGCCTTCGCCTTTGGCGGCATCGCCCGCCATGGCGGAACCGGAAACCAGCACCAGAGCGGCAGCGGCCGCGGTGATCAACTTAGTCATTCTCGTGTCTCCTGAATCGATTCGTTTGAATCGAATGGGTGTTACGGGGTTGCCCCCTTCTAGGTATGCGGGTGAGCACCTGTTGACATGTCACCATGTGTTCAGGTTCTGCGACCGCGCGATAGTGCCAGCACCACGGGGGCCTGTAAATCCAGCCCCGTTGTGCCAATACCTCGACGTAGGCACCACTCAGCGGGTGGACTCAGCGGCCGCATCGACGGCGGCACCGGCCGCATCCGATTCCGGATTGACCTCGGGGAACAGCGGAACGTTCCCGGATTCGGGCGCGGGCAACACCGGCGGGAGAGCCCCGGGTACCGGGACGTCATCTGGCACGGCGGACGACTGCGCGGGTGTGGCTTTGGATAACTCCGGGTCAGCCACCACGGGGTCAGACACCCCTGGTTCAGCCACCATGGGGGAAGCCTCCATCGCCTGGGCCGCCTGCTCGTACAAGGCATCGATACGGTTGGAAATGCTCACCTGGTGCTCGATCATTTCCCTCTGAACCGCGAACATCCGGGCGTAGATATCGCCGACGGAGCGCGGCTCGGGACGCGGATTTCGTTCGTAAAGTTCCTCGAGCGCATCGCGCTCGACCATCAGCCGCCCCACCAGCTCGTGTTCCACCCGTCGGGATTCACGCTGAATGGCGCGCAATTCCTGGCGATCCGCATCGCTCAGGGCCACCGGTGGTGATTGCGGGACACCCTGGACCGGCGCGGCGGGTGACGGCACCCCGTTCCACATATCCTGCATGGCCCCGTAGGCGGGCTGCCGCCGGGAATCGAAACGCATGGGGGCTCCCGACCACCCACCCTGCATCGGCGCCATCATCGGTCCCTGAACCGGTCCCTGCCCCATGGCCGGATTGATTCCTCCCATCGGACCGGCGTTGATGGCGTGGTTATTCAGCGCGGGGTTACCTGGGGCCGGGTAGTTCGAGCCCGTGTAGCGGGCCTCGGGGTACACCGGTGGTGGCGGCATGTTGATCCCCTCCATCGCGGCGCCCGGGTAGGGCTCAGTGGTCCGCCCGTCAGTCGCATACCAGTCATCACCACCGGGCATACCGGAACCGGAAAGCGGCGTCGTTTCATCCCATGCCGGCGGCGGTGCGGCAGGTCCCGCATCGGGCGCCGAGGGCGGCGGATCAGGCTCCACCGGGCGGTACACATACGGGTTGCCCTGGGCACCGGAATAAGCCCCCCCGTAGGCAGCGGAGGGTTCCGGATTGGACTCGCCCGGGGCATACCCCGGCGAAGGGTAAGCTGAAGATTCCGCGGGGCGATACTGCCCCCCAACGTAGCCACCCCCAAAACCATCCTGTTGGGCGATCGCCACCCCGACGCAGGCGAATACTGCCACCGCGGCACTCGCTGTCGCGATACCACAGACGGCTTTCGGGAACGGGATCATCTGCTCAACTCCTGGATGCCACGATAGGGCGCGTAAACATACCGCAGTCGGCCCCGGGGCGGTACGCGGGTACCTATTCGATGCGCTCGAACATCACGAGCAGGGTCTGCTGCCAGAGGTTGCCGTTGTCATCACTGATCATGACAAAGCGATTCCGCCCCACCCCCGCCAGACCCTCGAAGTTGTCCACTTTCCATCCCTCGCCGGAGTGCAGTTCCAGCAGGTCCTTCACCCGTACACCTTCAGGGTTCAACCGCCCCTCCCGCAGATAGACCACCAGGGGTATCCCCGGCCCGACCCAGCAGCGTTCGAGGACAAGAACGGCATCGTCATGCATCGGTTCCATTGCGGTCTGGGCACAGCCGTCCCGTTCAGACAGCGTGTGGTTCCAATACCGGCCATCAGACAAGGCCACCCACGGCAACTGTTTTTCCGACGCACCATGCAAGGGCCGTTCAGGCGCTGCCACGAGCCCCCATCGGGGATGGGCCATCAGTGACTCGAGCCCTGAATTGCTGCCCGAGAAACGCCCGCTGCCGCGCAAGGGACCACTGAGTGCCACGGACTCACCCGCACGGCCGCGGCGGTCGAAACATTCCACGCGATGCTGGCGTTCGAAGGAGATACACAGGGGATGTTCACCGTCCACCCAGGCCATGCCCTCGGCGTCCGTGAGCGTTTTTCCGCGCAGCGGTCGACCGCTGCGCATCCTCAATGGCCCGCTCCAGAGCGCCTCGGCGCCAACGAGAAAGTCGCCCTCCATGATGAGTCTGAATTCCACCAGGCGCCCCAGATCCGAAACGGCGAACAAGCGCTCAGCGTCCGCGTCCCAGGCCAGCGCGGACAGACCATGACTGTCCCGCCCGGTCAGGCGCACGGTGCCAAGCAGCCGGACGCCCTGCCCCACCACCTCGCCACGATCATGGTGCTCACTGAGCCAGAATCGTTGCGCGGAAACTTCAACCCCATCCCCGCTCGCCAAAACCGACCGCACGCACAAGGCAGCGGCGAGAAGGGCGACGACAGCCCCCGCCCTGCCCCCCCTCACTCGAGACGCTCCAGGGTCAGCGCCACGACGCGGCCCAGGCGCGCATCACCCCACTCGCCGCGCCAGCCCTCGCGCAGTGGCAGGCGCAATTCACCGTCGGGGGAAATCTGCCGCACCTCCTTGACGCGGGCACTGTAGATCCCATCCTCGAAACCGACCGTTGAGTTCTGCCGCAGGCCCAGCTCGCGCCCCACCAGGTCGCCACGCGCCGTCCAGATATCTCCCAGCGTGTTGCGGGTCTCACAGCGGTAGATCGCAGCGACATAGTTGCCGGGGAAATCCATCACGGGCACCAGGTGCACGGTGTCATTGCCCTCAACCGCTCCCTGCACGGGAAAGGCGCGGTAGCGCAGGTGCGGCGTGGAACTGAGCCGCCCACCGGCGGCGGCGAAGGTGCCTCGCTGCTGGACGCACTCGAACATGCCCTCGGGACGCGAATACGGGGTTTCCTTGCCCACGATCCGTGACTGACCACTGCCCTGGACGAACGCGCCGTCGCGCACCTGGAACTCAAGCACCGATTGCCAACCGATCACGATGCCACCGGCCAGGATGCGCGTACCGAAGGCGAGGCGATCACTGCCATCCAACGTCAGGCGCCAGCGGCCGTCCGTTTCGGCGCGCGCCTGCGCACCGCAAAACGACAGCAGCAGGGCCACCGCGAGAACGCCCGCCAACGGGCGTTCCCGCCCCGGATGGGATGCGGATACGGAAGCGCGGCCGGGCCGCGGCACATCCCTAAACCGGCGTGAAATCCAGACTGGGAAGCCGGACGTATTCGCTGCCATGGTCAATCACGAACTGTTTGAAGGCCTGGGCCAGAGGGGACAACCTTTTGCCCCGTCGGTGTACCACAAACCAGTGACGCGCGATGGGGAAATCCTCCACGTCCAGGACGACCAGGCGGTGGGTCTCGAGCTCCAGTTCCATGGTGTGCAGCGACACGATCCCCAAGCCCAGTCCCGCCTCCACGGCCTGCTTGATTGCCTCGTTCTGCCTCATCTCCATACCCGTGCGCAGGTGGATTCCATGGGACCCGAAGAACTGCTCGAGGGCGATACGGGTTCCGGAATCGCGCTCACGAACCACGAAGGTCTCCCGGGTCATGCGCTCGATGGGAATCGCGCGTTGCCCGGCGAGGGGATGATCCGTGGCCGCGATGATCACCAGCGGATTGTCCATGATGATCTCGGCCTCCAGGTCCATCTCCTTCGGTGGCCGCCCCATCAGCACCAGGTCGCAACTGTTTCCCTCCAGCTGGTCGAGCAGGCCCTTGCGATTGGTCACATCGAGGCTGATGTCGATTTCGGGGTGACCGTAGGCAAACGCGGCCAGCAGGCGGGTCGCGAAATGATTGGCCGTGGACGCCACGGACACCGATAAGCGACCGCCCCGCATCCCCTTGAGGGCATCGAGGACCTCCGCTGCCTCGTTGAGCTGCTCGCGCACGGCCACCGCGTAGCGCAACAACTCCTCCCCCGCCTGGGTCAATTGCATCCGCTTGCCCACGCTGTCGAACAGGGCGATGCCGGTGTTCTGTTCCAACTGCCTTACCTGCTGCGAGACGGCCGGCTGGCTGAGAAACAACTCCTCGGCGGCACGTGTGTAGTTCCCGTGATGGGCCACCGCTTCGAAGATGCCCAGTTGCCGCAGGGTGAAGTGCATTGATGAGTTACCCATGAAAGCAAAGAAAAACTTTGGTCAAGAATTCAAAAACCTCAGTTTCAATTATGACCTTCCTTCCTATAATTCGCCTCCCCTCTATGGGTGCTGTGCTCGGCACAGATCGGGCGAATGCCAAGAGCCCGGACGAACACCACGGCGGAATGACCGACAGCAATAGTCGGCGGCCGCCGCGACCACACCAGGGGCCACGGGGCCCCGCCAACCAGAGACTCTTCTGGAGATCCAACCATGGCAAAGAAATACGATGCGGGCGTAAAAGAGTACCGCGAGACTTATTGGATGCCCGATTACACGCCCAAGGACACTGACATCCTGGCGTGCTTCAAGATCACCCCCCAGGCGGGCGTACCGCGCGAAGAGGCCGCCGCCGCCGTGGCCGCCGAGTCTTCCACCGGCACCTGGACCACCGTCTGGACCGACCTGCTGACCGATCTGGACTACTACAAGGGCCGCGCCTACGCCATCGAGGACGTACCCGGCGACGACTCCTGTTACTACGCCTTCATCGCCTACCCCATCGACCTGTTCGAGGAAGGCTCCGTGGTCAACGTGTTCACCTCCCTCGTCGGTAACGTGTTCGGCTTCAAGGCCGTGCGCGCCCTGCGCCTGGAAGATGTGCGCTTCCCCATCGCCTACGTCATGACCTGTAACGGCCCGCCGCTCGGCATCCAGGTCGAGCGCGACGTCATGAACAAGTACGGTCGTCCGCTGCTGGGCTGCACCATCAAGCCCAAGCTGGGCCTGTCCGCCAAGAACTACGGACGCGCCGTGTACGAAGGCCTGCGTGGCGGTCTGGACTTCACCAAGGACGACGAGAACGTCAACTCCCAGCCGTTCATGCGCTGGCGTCAGCGTTTCGACTTCGTACAGGAAGCCACCCTCAAGGCCGAGCAGGAAACCGGTGAGCGCAAGGGTCACTATCTGAACGTCACCGCCCCCACCCCGGACGAGATGTTCAAGCGTGCCGAGTACGCCAAAGAGATCGGCGCCCCGATCATCATGCACGACTACATTACCGGCGGTTTCTGCGCCAACACCGGCCTGGCCCAGTGGTGTCGCGACAACGGCATGCTGCTGCACATCCACCGCGCCATGCACGCCGTGCTCGACCGCAATCCCCATCACGGCATCCACTTCCGCGTACTGACCAAGATCCTGCGTCTGTCCGGTGGTGACCACCTGCATACCGGCACCGTGGTCGGCAAACTGGAAGGCGACCGTGACGCCACCTTGGGTTGGATCGACCTGCTGCGTGAGCCCTATGTGAAGGAAGACCGCAGCCGCGGCATCTTCTTCGACCAGGACTGGGGCTCCATGCCCGGTGCCTTCGCCGTCGCTTCCGGTGGTATCCACGTCTGGCACATGCCGGCCCTGGTCACCATCTTCGGTGATGACGCCGTGCTGCAGTTCGGTGGTGGGACGCTGGGCCATCCCTGGGGCAACGCCGCTGGCGCCGCCGCCAACCGCGTCGCCGTCGAGGCCTGCGTGGAAGACCGCAACAAGAACGGCCTGGAAGGTCTGGAGAAGCGCGGTGGCGACGTCCTGCGCGAAGCCGCCAAATCCAGCCCCGAACTGGCCGCGGCCATGGAAACCTGGAAAGAGATCAAGTTCGAGTTCGACACCGTCGACAAGCTGGACGTGTCTCACAAGTAATCGAGTTGAACCGCGAAGGCGCGAAGGACGCGAAGACAGCCCGTCACGGGCCCCTTCCGCCCCCGCGCCCCAGCGGATCGAACTGATCCCATTAATTCCTGAAACCGCGTGACGAAAGCACATTCACCTTCGTGTTCTTCGCGTCTTCGCGGTTCATATTGAGGTAAATCCCAATGAGCGATATGCAGGACTACAAGTCGAGTCTGGCCGATGTCAGCAGCCGCAAGTTCGAGACCTTTTCCTACCTGCCCGAGATGAACGACGAGCGTATCCGCGCCCAGGTGCAGAACATCGTCAACAAGGGCTGGAACCCGGCCATCGAGCACTGCGAGCCCGAGAACGCCATGTCCAACTACTGGTACATGTGGAAGTTGCCCATGTTCGGTGAAACCGACGTGGACACCATCCTGGCCGAGGCCGCTGCCTGTCACGCCGCCCATCCGAACAACCATGTTCGCCTGATCGGCTTCGACAACTACGCCCAGTCCCAGGGCACCAACATGGTCATCTTCCGCGGCACGCCGGTCTGATTCAGACCTGGGCCGCGCGGCGTCCCCGCCGGGGTGCCGTGCACTGACCAGAGCCCCTGCTCCGCCCGGCGGGGTGGGGGCTTTTTCATTTGAACCGCGAAGGCGCAAAGGACACGAAGGTCTTCATCGGTAAGGTAGGAACGAGACCGCGCAGCCCACGTGTGGTGCGGCGTCGCGACCCAGACCTTTATCCCGCCCCTTCGCGATCTTCGCGTCTTCGCGTCTTCGCGGTTCAAATCCCAATGTGATTAGCAGACAGGCGATTCCCATGAGCGAACTCGACAGCGATCAATACCTCATCGGTTCCGAACCCTACTACCGATCCGTCGGCGACGAAGTCGCCATGTACGAAGCCGCCTGTGACGCGCGCATGCCCGTCATGCTCAAAGGCCCCACCGGCTGCGGTAAGTCCCGTTTCGTCGAATACATGGCCTGGAAACTCCAGAAGCCACTGATCACCGTGGCCTGTAACGAGGACATGACCGCCTCCGACCTGGTCGGCCGCTTCCTGCTCGACATCAACGGCACCAAGTGGCAGGACGGCCCGCTCACCGTGGCCGCGCGCATCGGCGCCATCTGCTACCTGGACGAGGTCGTCGAGGCCCGCCAGGACACCACCGTGGTCATCCACCCCCTCACCGACCACCGCCGCGTGCTGCCCCTGGAAAAGAAGGGCGAGCTGGTGCAGGCCCATGACGACTTCCAGATCGTCATCTCCTACAACCCCGGCTACCAGTCGCTGATGAAGGACCTCAAGCAGTCCACCAAACAGCGCTTCGGCGGCATGGACTTCGACTACCCCAGCACCGAGATCGAGACCGAGATCGTCCAGCACGAAGGCGGCGTCGACGCCGAGACCGCCGGCAAGCTGGTGCAGATCGCCCAGCGCTCGCGCAACCTCAAGGGCCACGGTCTGGACGAAGGTATGTCCACCCGCCTGTTGGTCTACGCCGCGCAACTGGTCGGCAAAGGCATCAGCGCCCAGTCCGCCTGCCAGATGGCCCTGGTGACGCCGCTGACCGACGACCCGGATATGCGCGATACCTTGAGCGCGGCGGTCAATACGTACTTCTGAAGAATATGAACCGCGAAGACGCGAAGGACGCGAAGGGAGGCCAGGTATGGATGCCGACGAAAAAACTGAACGTATCGCGCATGCCACGATCGGGGCGGCGATCGAGGTTCACCGGCACTTGGGGCCGGGATTTCTCGAATCGGTATACGAAGCAGCGCTCGCGGTTGAACTGAAAGCTCGGGGTATCAGCTTCGCGCGCCAGGTGCCGGTTTCCGTGACCTACAAAGATGTGGAGGTTGGACAGTCCCGCTTGGATCTTTTGGTGGATGATCGATTGATCGTCGAACTGAAGGCCGCAGACAAACTGCTCCCAATCCACAAGGCACAGGCCCTTTCGTACTTGCGCGCAACGGACTTACCGCTGGCCCTACTTATTAACTTCAAGGTTGCAGTGCTACGAGAAGGAATCAAACGCGTAATCCGTTTGTAACCTCTTCGCGCTCTTCGCGCCTTCGCGGTTCATATCCCATGTCCATAGATTTCAGCGAATACGTCCAATGCCTCAGCAAGGACGACCACGAGCACCGCGAGGCCCTTGAGTCCTCTTATCACGAGGCCGAGCGTGTCATGTCGCCCCGTGGTCTGGAGAACTATCTCCAGGGCATGAAGGCCATGTGCACCATGGGCCGGGGCCAGGATCTGGTGCTCACCTACGTGCAGGAGATGCCCGGGGTCGCCAAGGAGGTCGGCGAGGACATCATCCCCGAGATCGTCGAGTCCATGATGCGGCTCGCCTCGCACACTTCGGGCTCGGTCATCACACTGATCATCGCCAACCTGCCCCTGGCCGCCTCCAAGCTGGGCGACGCCGAGGTGATGCGCGGCTACCTCAAGCTGCTGCACCAGCTGGCCGGCAAGGCCCCGCGCGGGCTGCGTCCCATGATGGAGGTGATGGACGAGCTGCTCTCCAAGCTCACCCTGGGGGGCCTGCGCCGCTGGGCTCTGTGGGGCGCCCAGGCCCACGCCCGCGACCTGGAAGGCCAGATGGCCTACTACGGCCTGAAGACCGAATCCTCCCGCAGCGTGCTGCAGAAGGAGCGTCGCGGCACCCTGTTCGTGGGCAACCAACGCAAGCTCAACTTCTACCTGCGCGCCCTCTGGGGCCGGGCCTTTTTCATGCGCCCGACGGCCGGTGACTACGAGTCCCGCCGGGGCCTGAAGCCCTTCATCGAGGACTTCCAGATCCACCTGCCCGACGCCTTCGACCCCTTCCGGGGTATCGACGGCATCGAGATCTACCGCGCCGCCGCCGCCCACGCCGCCGCGCACATGGTCTACACCCGCAACCCCATCTCCGCCGAACAGCTCTCCCAGGCCCAGATGCGCTTCATCGAGTTGTTCGAGGACGCCCGCGTGGAATGGCTCGCCTATAACGAGTTCCCCGGCCTGCGCAAACTGTGGCTGTCGTTCTTCACCGCCGAGGCGGACAAGGACGACGAATTCGGCCAGCCCCACGAGACCATGGACTACATGCTGCGCGTGACCCGCGCCATCATGGACCCGGACCACTCAGACCCCCGGGACTTCATCAACCAGGCCGCCGCCGAGTTCCGCGCCGGCCTGGAGAAGGACCCGTACGATGCCCGCCTGGCCTGGATGTCCGGTATCGACTTCTACAACCGCATGGTGGAGGTCGCCAAGATCCCCAGCGTGCGCATCCTCAGCGAGTGGCCCATCCCCTACCGGGACGACAACCGCTACTTCTGGGACTTCGCCGAGAACATGTTCGAGACCCAGGGTGTGGACTACATGCCCGCCAGCCAGCAGACCGTGCGTCGTTATGTCTCGGTCATGGAAATGATCAACGAGATCGACTCCGAGCTGAAGCCCGACAAGCACCAGGAGATCTGGGTGCTGGATACCGAGCTGTTCCCCTACGAGGACGACCTGGAGACCACCAAAAGCTACAACGAGACCGAGGGCGTGGAGCCCGTCTCCGACCCCTATCACTACGATGAGTGGGATTACCACGTGCAGCTCGCCCGTCCCGACTGGGCCACGGTCATCGAACGTAAACAGGGCAAGGGCGACCCCGAGGTGATGGACGAGATCCTCACCAAGCACAAGCCCATCGCCAGCCGCATCCGTCACCTCATCGACGCCATGCAGCCCCAGGGCATCGTGCGCAAGCGTGGCTACGAAGAAGGCGAAGAGCTGGACCTGAATGCGGCCGTACGCGCCATGATCGACATCCGCCGCGGCATCATGCCCGACCCACGGATCAACATCCGCATCACCCGCCATGTGCGCGACCTGTCCATCGTCGTGCTCATGGACCTGTCCGAATCCACCAACGAGAAGATCGGCGACATCGCTGAGGGCGAGGACGGCTACGAGGAGCAGGACAGCATCCTCGACCTGACCCGCGAGGCCACCGGTCTGCTGGCCTGGGCCATCGACTCCATCGGCGACAACTTCGCCGTGCACGGCTTCGCCTCCGACGGCCGTCACGACGTACAGTACTACCGCTTCAAGGATTTCGAGCAGCACTACGACGACGAGGCCAAGGCGCGCATGGCCGGCATGAAGGGCGGCCTGTCCACGCGCATGGGTGCCGCCCTGCGCCATGCGGGGTATCACCTGACCCAGCAAAGTGCCCAGAAACGCCTGGTACTGCTGATCACCGACGGCGAGCCCGCCGACATCGACGAGCGCGACCCGCAGTACCTGCGCCACGACGCCAAGAAGGCCGTCGAGGACCTGGCCACCCAGGGCATCTACACCTACTGCCTGACCCTCGACCCGGACGCTGATCGCTACGTCTCGCGCATCTTCGGTGAGAACAACTTCTCCATCGTCGACAACGTGGAGCGCCTGCCCGAGAGACTCCCCAACGTCTTTGCGGCGCTGACCGGTTGAAGAAGAATTGAGAACTCTGAACGCTGTAGTTTGAAAGGCGTTGTGTCGGCTCGGCCGACGGTTGAAGGGACGCGCGGAGCGCGACGGTTCGAGCCCCTCACCCCACTGTTTGATGAGGGCCTGGTGCACACGATGCGGGGTAGCGCCCCAGCCGATCAGATCATGACCCGTACTCCGATCACGTGGTGGGGCGGTTCCGAATCAGGATCGATGCAGCGCCAAACCCCACTGCGCGCCCCACTGCGCGCCCCACTGCGAGCCCCCTTCGCGCCCGCTTCGCGGCCCCTTTCGCGGCCCCGTGTCTTGGGGAAGCTCTGAACGAATCGTGACACGGCGCCGTGGCCCATCTGATCACCCATTTCGGCGTTGCGAACCTTCGCAATAGCCCGCTATTGAAGTGCCCATACATCAACAAATGGGCGCCTTGAACTGAACGAGTATCCGAAACACCCGCTCGCGCCGGATTCATTCAGAGCTTCCTTGGTGATGGGTCTGGATGCCAACCGGAATCACCGCGGCGGGCGCATTTAAAACATCAATCATGATCAATCATTAAATTATATTTAATCCGTAATAATCTATCGGTTCGCATCCCCTCCGGATTCAACCCATGTATCGCCTCTCCGACTTCACCGCGTCTGTGCGCGGCGACATCTACGGGGGCATCACCGCCGCGGTGGTCGCCCTGCCCCTGGCCCTGGCCTTCGGCATCGCCTCAGGTGCGGGCCCCATCGCCGGACTCTATGGCGCCGTTTTCGTCGGCCTTTTCGCGGCGCTGTTTGGCGGTACCCGTACGCAGATCTCCGGCCCCACCGGCCCCATGACCGTGGTCATGACCTCGGTGCTCGCCCAGCTCATGGCGGATTATCCGGAACAGGGTGTGCAGATGGCGTTCACCACGGTGATGCTCGCGGGCCTGATCCAGATCGCCATGGGCCTGCTGAAACTGGGGCGCTACATCATCATGGTCCCCTACCCGGTGATCTCCGGTTTCATGTCCGGGATCGGGGTGATCATCATCCTGCTCCAGGTGGCCCCCCTGCTGGGCTTCGCAGGCGAGGGAAACGTTCTTGAGGCCGCACTGGCAATCCCCGCCCAACTGCTGTCGCCGAACCCGACGGCCCTGGCGCTGGGACTGCTCACTCTCGCCATCGTGTTCCTATGGCCAGGTCGCTGGGCCGCCATTCTGCCCGCGCCCCTGGTAGCACTGATCGTTGGCACCCTTGTCCTTGTGGTGGCGGTGCCCGACAGCGGCATCGGACGCATCGGCAACATTCCCAGCGGTTTCCCCGCCCTGATCGTCCCGCATTTTGAATGGAGTGCGGTCAAGCAGATGCTTACGGCCGCCGTCATGCTGGCTGTGCTGGGGGCTATCGACTCCCTGCTCACTTCGTTGGTGGCGGACAACCTCACCCGAACCCACCACCATTCCAACCGAGAGCTGATCGGCCAGGGAATGGGCAATGCCATGGCGGGCCTGTTCGGTGGCTTGCCGGGTGCGGGCGCCACCATGCGCACCCTGGTGAATGTACGCGCCGGAGGCAAAGGGCCGCTGTCCGGCACCCTGCACTCATTGGTGCTGTTGGCCATTGCCCTGGGTCTGGGATGGCTGTTCGAGGATATCCCGCTGGTGGTTCTGGCTGGCATCCTGATCAAGGTTGGCATCGACATCATCGACTGGCCCTTCCTGCGCCGTATGCATCGCCTGCCCTGGTTCAGCGTCGCCCTGATGATCCTCGTGCTCTTACTGACGGTGTTCGCGGACCTGATCACGGCGGTTATGGTCGGGGTGTTCATCAAAAACATGGTGACCATCGAACAGATGTCGCACTACCAGTTGGATGAACTCGTGCTCAGCGATGGCGTCGTCGACACCGACAGATTATCTCCGGAGGAACGCGACTGGTTGCACCGATCCGGCGGTGAGATCCTGCTACTTCGGATCGCCGGCCCGGTGAGTTACGCGGTGGGGCGCGGGCTGAGTCAGCGTATGTGCCGTTTCGGTCCGGTGAAGACCCTGTACATCGACTTCAGCCGCGCCAATCTGGTCGGCATCTCCACGCCCATGCTGGTCGAAGACCTGATCGCCACCGCGCACAAGACAGGCACGGTGGTCGAACTGGTCGGCATGCACGGGGAGGCTCTGCATGAACTCAGCCGCGCGCACCTGACCCGGCTGGTGGGGAGCGCCCATTGTCACCCTGACATGACATCGGCACGCGCCGCGGACGCCCGATCCGGGGGCGCTCTACCTTAAGGTGATCACCCGTGCCGTCTCTGCTGGAGCGCGGCCCTGTTGCCGCTCGACCATCAGGTCCATTGCCGCCAGAAAATCGCCCATGAGCCGACGCTGGGTCTCGCCCTGACCCTGTGCGTAATGCACCACATCGATAGGCACCGGCTCGTTGAGCGCATCGCGTTTTGCCTGCCCCGGAATGCACCAGGCCAGCAGAATCATCCGCCCACCCTCGCCATCGCGCACGCCGTAAGCCTGGCTGTCCACGAAGATCACCTCGTCATCGCTGACCACCGCCAGGAACTGCATGGAGCGGATGGGCACGAACACACAGTCACGTTCACTGCGGCCCAGCAACAGACGACAGCGGTTGAACAGGCCCGCGTGGATACTGCTGGCCTCCCGTTTCACCTCCGGAGGTCGGAAGAAGACATGGGTCTGGATATGCATGCGCCCCTAACCCCCTCTCATCCTGTTCCTGCCCCCCGGGGCCTTTACTCCTCGTCGGCCAGGGCCTGGTCGGGGTCCCATCCGCCCGCCCGGGCCTCCCGGGTCGCCTCCGTGTAGATGCGCTTGTGACGTTCACGCAGGTCATCGGGCAGCCGCGATGGCAGATGCCCATAGGGCTCCCAGGCGCGTGCCACCTGGTCGTACAGGTTCTGGATCTGGCCGATACGCCAACCTTCGCAATCCTCGCTCTCGGGCAGCAAGCCGAACACCCAGGCATCACGAATGATGTTGCCCGTGGCATGCATGCCCATGTTCTTGTCGTTCTTGATGCCCGGATAGATGTCAGACATATTTACAGCACATTCACTTGGAAGAAGGGGCCCAGTGTAGCCCTGCCGGGCGTCGCTGACACGACGTGCCCGGCCCGAATCACTCACGAAAAAGGCCCACACCGTTACCGGTGTGGGCCTTCCCCAGGTGCCCGATGTCCGTAAACGATCAGGCCTTGCCCAGCAACCTGCGGCGGGCGACGAAACCGATACCACCGAGCATGAGCAGAGCCGTACCGGGCAGCGGCACTCCGGTGGGCGGAGGGGGCGGATCTTCACCGGGATCACCCTCGCGCATGAACAGGGTCATGTGAGACAGCGCCGTGGGATTGCCGTTGTTGTTCAACACACCGATCTCGAAGGTGCCGCTACCGCTGTTCGGATAGATCGGGATGGCAATGTCGTCGAACAGGAAGCCGCCTGTGCCCTTGGCCGCCTTGATAACCACGGCGAAATCAAAGTCGGCGGGCAGGGTGTTGCCGTTGGGGTCGTTCCAGGACAGCGACCAGTTGCCGCTGCTGTTGTTGTCCGCATCAAGGGTGAACTGGACGCCGTTGTACCAACCGGAGTTGGAACCGGTTTCCGTCTTGACGACATACTCCCAATCATTGTCCACCTCGGTGCCGAAACCGTTCTCCACCAGACCCAGTTCGACAGTCGGATCACCGAACTGACTGGTCCAGTCGAAACAGGCGTCGGCGGGGGCGGGCGTGTCGCCCGAGACCCCGAAGGTGACCTCGGTCTCGGAACAGGCCTGGTATTCGAAAGCCTGCGCCGGGGCCTGGACCAGAAGCCCGAGGAAAAACAGCGCGGCCCATGTCTTGTGCGTGACCATATTTTTTACACCTGATGAGCGTTTGGGCGGGAAATCGCGTGGTTTACCGCTTCTTCCCCTAAAGCTTTAGCACTATACGGGCCAACCCTCGCGAACCCGCCACCTGATTGTGGAATCGGTGCCACGAGGACCGTCCCCCCCGCGGCGGGCACGGGTCAGGGCGCTTCATACACGCTCGACGGGGCGACCATGGCACGCACCGCGGGCAGCGGGTGATCGGTTCCCGCCGAGGCACGCAGGGCATCCAGGGCCTGTTCCTTTCCCGCCCGGCCGGTGAGCAGGACACGCTCCCGAGCCCGGTGCAGGGCCTCCAGGGTCATGGAGACGCGCTCGGGCGGCGGCTTGGGCGAATCATGGACGGCAATCGCCAGGCGCCCGCCGATATCGGGCCTGCCCGGGAAAAGGCTCGCGGTGTGTCCATCCGGGCCGATCCCCAACAGAACCAGATCCATGGGACCGGCATCGCGCAGGACCGTCTCGTACTCCCCGGCCGCGGCGTCCGGCCCCAACTCGGCGCGGGTGAGAAAGCGATTGCGCTCCGGCACACCGGCAGGGTCAAGCCACTGCTCCACGGCCATAAGGCTGCTTCTGTCGACATGATCCACGGGGACGCAGCGCTCGTCGCCCATGTAGATGAGCCAGTTGTTCCAATCCGCCAGGGCCGTGCGCAGATGGGCATAGACCCAGGGCGGTGTCCCGCCTCCCGGCAGTGCGATGCGGAATACGCCCCGCGTCCCGATGGCGTGATCCGCGCTGGCCAGGATGTGGCGGGCAACCGCGCGGCCCGCGTCATCGGAGGAATCGAAGCTGAACCAATCCGGCATATTGAGGAGAAACCCGTATCGATGGGGGAGACGGGTCATTGTCCCAGCGCCCGCGGACCATTCATGCTGGGGAAGGTCCCGATGACCCCTGATGGACCCGTGGGAGACACTTTTAACCGCGAAATCACCCCGGGCCCGGGTCAGCACCCAGGCCCGGGCTCATGGATCGGGGTCAGATCCGGGCAGGAATTCCAGACTCTCAAACGCCGGAAACAGCAACGGGCGAAGACCCGTCAGTCACGGCACCGGCTCAAGGTACACGGATATGCAGATTGGAATGATCGGCTTGGGGCGCATGGGCGCCAATATGCTGCGTCGGCTCGCCGACGGAGGACACCGCTGCGTGGGCCACGACCTCAACAGCGCCCATTGCGAAGCCTTGCGCGCTGAGGGGATCGAGGCCTTTGAGGACCTGGACGCCTTTGTCGCGGCCCTCGAACAACCCCGGGCGGTTTGGATCATGGTGCCCCACGGTGCTCCCACCGAAGCCACCATCAAGGCGCTATCGGAGTTGCTCGACCCGGGTGACATGGTGATCGACGGTGGCAACAGTCACTTCAAGGACGATGTACGCCGGGCCGGTGAATTGGAACCCTACGGAATCCATTACCTGGACGCAGGCACCAGCGGTGGCGTGTGGGGGCGCGAACGCGGCTACTGCCTGATGGTTGGCGGCGCGGATGAAGCGGTGACCCATCTCGAACCCATCCTGCGCACCCTGGCCCCAGGGCATGGCGACATCGACCGTACACCCGGCTACCACGGTGAACCGGGGCCGGCCGAGTTGGGCTACCTGCACTGTGGACCGGCCGGATCGGGACATTTCGTGAAGATGATCCACAACGGTATCGAGTACGGAATGATGCAGGCGTTCGCGGAGGGCTTCGACATCATGCGCAACGCCAACTCCGAGGCATTACCCGAGAATCAGCGCTACGACCTGGACCTGGGCGCCATCGCGGAACTGTGGCGGCGCGGTTCAGTGGTCTCGTCCTGGCTTCTGGACCTGACAGCCATTTCCCTCAAGGAAGACCCGGGTCTCGACGGCTATTCCGGTCACGTTCAGGACTCCGGCGAAGGACGCTGGACCGTGCAGGCCGCCATCGACGAGGCGGTGCCCGCCGATGTCCTCACCGCGGCCCTGTACACCCGCTTCCGCTCGCGCCAGGAACACACTTTTGCTGAAAAGGTCCTTTCCGCCATGCGCAAGCAGTTCGGTGGTCACACGGAACCGGGCGCCAAATGACGGATAACCCCCTGATCGATGGCCTGGGCGGCGACCCCATCCCCGGCCCCTGTTCCATCGTCATTTTCGGGGGTGCCGGGGACCTGTCGCGCCGCAAGCTCCTGCCCGCTCTGTATAACCTTCACCTGGACGGTCTGCTTCCTTCTCCGTGCTGCGTAGTGGGCTTCGCCCGCTCGGCGGATGTGGACGAAGGCTTCCGTGAATTCGCCCACAAGGGCATCAGCACCTACTCCCGTCGGCCCATCGACAGCGGTGGCCAAACGAGCGGGGGTGGCACGGCCGGCGTGGACGACACCGACTGGAACGACTTCGCCGAACGCCTTTACTACCACCAGGGCGACCTCACCGATCCCACGTCCTACACGGCCCTGCGCGAGCACCTCGAGCAGATCGAGCGTGAACGCTCGATTCCCGCCAATCGCATCTACTACCTGGCCATACCCCCCGATTTCATCGACACCTGCGCGCGCAACCTGCATGCGGCGGGGCTGGTCTCGGACCCCGCCGATACGGGCCGCTACACCCGCATCATCGTTGAGAAGCCCATCGGTACCGACCTGGCCAGCGCCCGTGCGGTGAATGAATCGCTGGCTGCCTGCTTCGATGAAACCCAGACCTTCCGCATCGACCACTACCTCGGCAAGGAGACGGTCCAGAACATTCTGGTCATGCGCTTCGGCAACTCGATCTTCGAGCCGCTGTGGAACTCCAAGTACATCGACCATGTACAGATCACCGTGTCGGAGGAGGAAGGTGTCGGCACCCGCGGCGGTTACTACGAGAGCGCGGGAGCCCTGCGCGACATGGTGCAGAACCACATCCTGCAACTGCTCTCCCTGATGGCCATGGAGCCCCCCTGGTCCATGGACGCGGACGTGATCCGTGACCACCGGCTCGACGTTCTGCATTGCCTGCGGCCCATCCGCCGCGAGGACGTTGCCACCCACGTGGTACGGGCCCAATACGCCGCGGGCTACTACCGGGGCCAGGACGCTCCGGGTTATCGCCGCGAGGAGCGGGTGGCGGCGGACTCCACCACCGAGACCTATGTCGCCCTGCGCGTATTCATCGACAACTGGCGTTGGGCCGGCGTCCCCATCTATATCCGCACCGGCAAAGGCCTGCCCAAACGCGCCAGTGAGATCGCGGTCCAGTTCAAGAACGTACCGCACATCCTGTTCAACACCGACAGCCGCCACCCCCTGGAGCCCAACGTGCTGGCCCTGCGCATACAGCCCGATGAGGGCCTGTCCCTGCGGATCGCCACCAAGCTGCCCGGTCCGCGGGTACGCATCTTCCCGGTGAAGATGGACTTCCAGTACGGCGACACCTTTGGGGGCCAGAGCCCCGAGGCCTACGAACGCCTGCTACTGGATGTCATGGTCGGCGACGCCACGCTGTTCATGCGCCGCGATGCCGTGGAGGCGTCCTGGGCCTTCATCCAGCCCATCCTCGATGCCTGGGAGACCGGCAATCAACGCTGGTTGCCCGAGTACCCACTGGGCTCCTGGGGCCCGGTGGAAGCGGAACGCCTCATCGATGGTGACGGGCGCCAGTGGCGCGAGCTGTGAACCCCGCGGCCATACCCTTCCGGCAGGTGGACGTGCATGCCATCGAGCATGAGCTGAACGCACTGTGGAAGGACATGGGCGAGGACAGCGGCGCGGTCACCCGTGCCGTCATGTCGAACCTCATCATCTGGTGCGATGCCTGTGACGCCATGCAACTCAGTGAGCGCATTGGCAACCTCAGCCGCATGCACCCCGCGCGGGTGTTGGTTAT
This sequence comes from Gammaproteobacteria bacterium, assembly GCA_049604295.1. GTDB lineage: Bacteria > Pseudomonadota > Gammaproteobacteria > JACKNK01 > JACKNK01 > JBMYTL01. Next base: position 35,431 of record JBMYTL010000014.1, on the reverse strand, counting down.
TTCGCCCGGGTCCGGAGACGATGACGGTCTCAGTGCGCGGGTGCGGGCCCACTGCCAGGCGGTCAGCGACGGCACGCACATCTGCGCCGAACACGTCGAGGTGCACTGTCCCACCCAACGTATCCCGGCCGCCGTTTCGGTCATCCGCGCACTGCTGCTGGGCGACCTGCCCGTGGCCCTGTGGTGGTGTTCGAGCACACCGCCGGCCCTGGTGCGCGAGGTCTTCGACCCGCTATCGGACCTCGCGGACCAGGTCATCTACGACAGCGTGGGCTGGTCCGACCCATCCGGCGGCGTGAGCGCCATGTCCCGCTGGGTCAGCGGTCGTGACACCGTCGCGTTCAACCTCGCCTGGCGGCGCCTCAAACCCTGGCGACGCATGATCGCCCAGACCCTGGACCCGGCCCGGGTACCCACGGCCCTGGGCACGCTGCATACCCTGGAGTTCCAACATGGCCCCCATGCCCTGCCCATGGTCTGGCTGCTGGTCGGATGGTTGGCGGCACGCCTGAACTGGCGTATCGAAAAAGGCTCCCGCGAAGCTGGAAAATCGCTGAGTTGGACCTTCCTCACACCCGAGCGCGAACTGTCCGTAACGGTTCACCGCCAACCCGAGGGCCCCGCGCGTATCGACGCATTGGCCGCCAGTTGGCGCGACGGCGACGTACACATCGTCGACGACGGCGCCCACCTGCGCGTGGATGCCGCCAATTCCAGCCTGCCCTGCTCCAGCCTGCCGATGCGCGACCTGCCCCTGGAACAGATGATCGCCGCCCAGCTGGCGCACCGCGAGGCGGACCTGCTTTTCCTTGAGGCTCTGACCATCGCCGAGGCCATGGCGCGGGCGCTTCCTGGCAGTTCTTAGTTTTTGAGTTTTGAGTTGGGTGGGTAACCGTTTACGCAGTTGCTTCGCCCATGGCGGCGCGGAGCCCTGCCTATCGAACGCCGGGGACCGTGGCCCGGCTAGAACAGGGGCAGGGGGAAACCCAGGCCATGGCGCTTGGTGGTGAGCTTGCCGCGGATCAACCACTTCACCGGCGCGATATGGTCACTGGCGCGCAGCACGGCCTTACGCAACAACTTGGCGGGCAGGCGATCATCGGTGAACAGGCCCACGATACCGTTGGTGCCGTGGAACAGGGGGCGGGATACCTGCATATGCTGGCGCTCGTACGGGCGAAGCACGGACAGCCCACCGAGATCACGGCCGGCGCGATGGGCCTGGAGGAGTTGTTTCGACAACAGGTCCTGACCACTCAAGCCCAGGTTGAAACCATGGGCCGTTACCGGGTGCATCCCCACCGCTGCATCACCGACCAGGGCGAACCGTTCCCTGACGAAACGCCGGGCGTGCACCGCGACCAGGGGATAGCGGTGGCGCTCCCCCACCATCTTCATCGCGCCGAGTTCACCGCCCAGCCGGGCCTCGATATCGGCGGCGTAAGCCTCGGGCGATAAGTCCATGAGGGCCTCCGCCTGATCGGAAGGCGCGGTCACCACGATGGACGACACATTGCCCGGCATGGGTAAGACGGCCAGGGTTCGCCCGTAGTGGAAACACTCGTGCGCCACGTTCTCATGGGGCTGCTCGTGTTCCATCCACCCCACGATGGCCTCACGACCGAAGTCACGCATATCCGCCCCGATACCCACCATGCGGCGGGTCGAGGAGAAGCGGTTGTCCGCCGCGACGATCAGGGGCGCGGACAACTCGCGACCATCCTCCAGGCGCACGCCACCGCGTTGCGTCGACAGATCCACGCCGGTCACACGCGTGCCCGTGATCAACTCGACATTCTCCAGCGGCTCGACCACCGCGAACAGGGCCCCGCGCAAGAGGTGATTGGAGACCAGGAATCCCAGAGGCTCCGTGGCTCCCCGTGGCGTATCGAAACTGAGCCGATAGGGCGAATCACCATCCACCACCCGGGCCTCAAGGATCGGCGAAACCTGTTCGTCGCCGATTCGCTCCCAGGCCCCGAGCCCCGCGAGGATGTCCACGGACAGGTGGGTCAGGGCGATGTCGCGTCCATCCACGGCAGGCTGCGCGAGTTGATCACGCTCCTGCAATTCGACCATCGCAACGCGCAGGCCGCTCTCACCCACCGAACGCGCGAAGGCAAGACCGGCAGGCCCCGCGCCGATGATGATGATGTCGTAGTCCATGGTGCGCACCTGTGGCGGAAAAACCCGCGCAGTATGGGCGCCCGGCAAGGACTGGAGTTTGATTGGCGTCACGCGCTGGAAACCCGGGACCGGAACCGCGCAGGCGCAGAGCGGGGGATGGGCGGGGGATGGGCGGGGGATGGGCGCGGCGTTCGCGCTCAGAACCGTGCGGGTTCGATAGCGTCGAAGCCCGCCACCTGGGTGTGGGCCGCCAGCGGATCGGGCTCCGAACCGCGCACCAACCAGCAGGTACCCATACCGGCGTCACGCGCGGCATCGAGCTCGGCCTCGATATCGGACAGGAACAGCACCCGGCCCGGGGACACGTCCAGCTGCCCGGCGATGGCCGTGTATGAGGCCACCTCGCGTTTCTGGCCCACGCGCGTATCGAAATAGGCGTCGAACAACGCCGTCATATCACCGAAGTCGGAGTGGCCGAACAACAACTGCTGGGCACGCACGGAACCGGACGAGTAGACAGCAAGCCGCAGGCCCTGGTCCCTCCAACGGGACAATTCGCGAAAGGCATCGGCGTAGATATGCCCGGTGTAATCGCCATCGGCGTAACCGGCCTGCCAGATCAGCCCCTGCAGGGCCTTGAGCGGCGTAGCCTTGCGGTCCTCATCGATCCATTGGAGTAACGCATCCACAGCCTCCCCATCACTCAGCGGGCGTCCGACCTCGGCCGCCACGGCCTCGAGCTGGGCGCGCACCTCGGGCCTGTCGCCATTGCCTGCCACGAAGTCCGCCATGTGCTCACGGGCGTACGGGAACAACACATCGTAGACAAAGGACACCGACGTGGTGGTGCCCTCGATATCGGTGAGGATGTGGGTGATCAATGGACGGTCACCGGGGCGCCTGGTGCGCACTGTCAAACGGTAATTTCACGGCGCAGTTCATCGAAACCGGGAAAGCGTGTGGCGATGTCCGACCCGGTGAAATGCCCCACCCAGCCTTCGGCCGCCGTGAACAGGCGGATGCATTTGAAATCCGGGTCAGCCCCCATATCGAACCAATGGGTGACATCCGGCGGTACGGACAACAGGTCACCGGCTTCACAGAGGACGCAATAGACGCGGTCATTCACATGCAGGTAGAAAACCCCCGAGCCGTCCACGAAGAAGCGCACCTCGAAATCCTTGTGAATGTGCTCCGCGCGGAATTTCTCGCGGAATTCGGCCTTCTGTGGGTGGTCGGGCCGCAGCGCCACCACGTCCATGGACTCGAAACCGTAGCGCCCATTGAGCGCATCCACCTCGTTCCGATAGGCGGCCAGCACGGCCTCCTGATCGGCATCCTCCGCCAGTGGGGCGTCGCTGCTCCAACGGGCGTACTCCACGCCGATGGCGTCCAGGGCGGTGGCGATGGCGGCACTGTCCGTGAGAACTTCCGGGGCGCCGTTGGCATCGTCCGGGTAGATGGCGAGGGTGGTCATCGCAGGGTCCTCAGTTTCAATTCGCAGGCAAACAGGAATTCCAGGGCCTCGACGTGGCGTAGGGCATCGGCCACGTTCTCGCCCCAGGTATAAAAACCGTGACCGGCGATGAGGTACCCCACCCCCGGCCCATGAGCGTCCATCCAGGCATCCACCCGTGCTGCCAGGGCATCGATATCCTGGTCATTGGCGAATACGGGAACGGTGACCCGGCTCTCGTGGCTGTCCACACCGGGAAAGGCCTTCAGCAACTCGTACCCACTGAGGGTCAGTTCACCCTCCAGCAGACGCGAAAGCAGGGTCGCGTTCACTGAATGCGGGTGCAGAACCGCACGTGCTCCCGGCACGCGACGGTAGATCTGAACGTGCAGACCGGTCTCGGCGGAAGAGCGCCGTCCATCCAATGACTGTCCGTCCGCGTCGGCCGGCATTATGCCGTCCTCGCTCAAGCGTCCCTTGTGACGGCCCGAAACCGTGATGGCCAGGCTCCCATCCTCCAGGCGGGCCGAGAAATTCCCGCTGGTGGCCGGAACCATGCCCATGCCGTACAGGGCACGACCGGCTTCCGCCAGCTCACGGGCGCGCAGTTGGAATTCGCTGTCACTCATTCATGGATCTCAGGAACACACCGGGACCGATGTGGTCCAGGCTGTGAAGAGCCGCGAGAATACTCCGCGCCGTCAAGCGGCTCCAGATACGCCCACCGCATGGAACGCACTCGCCCGGTCGACCCCGGTTGGTGCTCTATATGTCGTTCACGCCCTGCCCGAAATGCGGTTACGACGGACCGGTCCGCATCAGTTCCTGGAAACACCTGCGCATCGCCGCGGTGCTCTGGTTGTTGCCCCTGGTATTCGCCACCCAGGGGCTCTGGCCCTTCGGCATCCTCATCGCCCTGGGTTACACCCTGTGGGCCTATTTCGACGCCCCACGCGCCTGTCCGCGCTGCGGCAAACCGCACCCCTGGTGATGTCGCGGAGGACGTCCCCATGCCGCGTGCTATGTTCCCGGGACGTTCAACATCCGCCCAGGCTTTCGCCCAGACACCCGCCCCGACATTCATCATGCGCCACCTGATCCTGCTCCCCCTCCTGCTCGTGATCTGTCTGCCCGCGCGGGCGCTGGACCCCGTGGTACCGGGCCAGCAGTACCCGGGCGGCTCGCGCGTCCAACTCGCGGTTCCCCCGGTGAGTTTCCGCATCCCCGAGGGCTGGGTCGGGTTGCTGCCGGTGGGGGGCGAGAACTTCCTCATGCGTTCGATACGCGAAAAAGGCTATTTCCAGGTCATGGTGATGGGTGGCTCACCCACTCATCTGGCGGGCACCCTGAACGGAACGCTGCGCATCGAATACGACATCCACCTGCTGCCCCTCGCGGAAGCGACGATCTCCGACGCCCGGGTATCGAACCGCTTCGCGGTAACCAATACCGCCGAACCGTTTCGCGCGCGGGTCGTCGCCCTGTCGCGTGCCCCACAGCTGGGCCTGGCCTTCGTCGGCATGGGGCCCACGGCCGACGAGGCCCGCTTCG
>JBMYTL010000014.1:0-30287 GCA_049604295.1 Gammaproteobacteria bacterium | reverse complement strand
CGCCGAACTGGTGGATGCCATGGCCGCTTCGGTTCAATAAGGACCCGCCGTCACCAGCCCCATCGGCGCGAGCACGACCCCGCAAACAACAGAGGCCCGATCCAATGGACCGGGCCTCTGTTGCGATGTTCTGGTGCCGGAAAGAGGATTCGAACCTCCGACCTACTGATTACGAATCAGTTGCTCTACCAACTGAGCTATTCCGGCGGGGGCGCGAATTCTAGCCCCAAGACCGGGGCCTTACCAGCAGCGGCGGTTCAGCTGTTGCGAACCCTGACGACCACATCGATCCCGTCAACGCGCACGCCCTCGGGGAGGTCGGGCAGGCCCTCGATATTGACGGCTTGGGCGGGAATATCCGAAAGGGTCCCGCTATCGACGTTGAAGATGTGGTGGTGCGCTTCAATGTTCGAGTCATAGAACACCCGCCCCGCCTCAACGATCACCTCACGCACCAAGCCCTTGGACACGAACAGACCCAGGGTGTTGTAGATGGTGGCCTTGGAGACCCCCGCCTGATGGTGTTTCACCTCGTCCAGCAGACGCTCAGCGGACAGGTGCTGATGGCGTGCCAACATGACACGGGCAATACCCACCCGCTGCTGGGTGGGCATGATGTCGTGCTCGCGAAGCAGGTCACTGACGTGCTGCTCGTCCGCCAACGCTATGCCGGTGTTTGTTGCCATGGCGGCAAGTATCTGAAATTTCGGCCCAAAGTCCACGCATTACCCCGCATGCTTTGGGACTTTAGCGCCCCGCGCTCAGGCGCCCGGTCGATAGGGCGTGGGGTCGCAATGGGGCGTCTCGCCCAGGAACAACTGCCGCAACAGGTGCGCGGACCCCAGGGACAGGACCATACCATTTCGGAAGTGCCCGGCATTCACCCACAACCCGTCCATCCCCGGCACCGGTCCGATCCAGGGTTCCGGAGTGTCCTTTCCGGGGCGCAGGCCCGCCCAGTGGTGTTCCACCGGATAATCCGCCAGTGCAGGCAGCATGGACACCGCCACTGCACGCAATTCATCGGCGGCCGAGGCGGTCGTCTGCTTCTCGAAGCCCTCGTGCTCCAATGTGCTGCCGATCAGGATGCGTCCGTCGCGCCGGGGAATCAGGTACCGATCGGCCCCCAGAACCACGGCATCGAGCAGCTCCGGGTGGGCCTTGAACAGAAGCATCTGCCCCTTTACCGGGTAAACATTGAGGTCGAGGCCGAATTCCGCTCCGAGCGCACCCGTCCAGGCCCCGGTGGCCAGGACCACACTGCCCACGGACAGATCCCTGCCGTTGACACATGCCCCGGTGACACGACCGGCATCAGTCCTGATCGCGTCCAGACGCGTGTTCTCCAGCAGTTCGATATTCCGCCCCTGCAACGCGGCACGCAGGGCCTTGCCGAAACGGGGCGTGCGCAACTGCGCGATGTCCGGCATCCAGATATCGGCCCCTTGCGACGGCCCCAGCCCCTCGACTCCGTGCGCCCCGGGCTCCGGAACACTGAGGCTCACGGACCAGCGTTCCGCCCAGGCACGTGCTTGCGCCGCGTCGTCCACATCGCGCACAAGCATTCCGCCCGCGTGCCACTGCGGGTCGACCCCGGTTTCCGCCGCGAGACCTTCCGTTGCCGATTGGAAACGAGGTTTACCCCATTCCGCCAACGCCGTTACCGCGTCGCTGTAGCGCCAGGGATACAGCGGCGACAAAATGCCGCCACCGGCCCAGGACGATTCGCGCGCGGCCCGGCCCTGGTCAATCACGGTCACTTTGAGCCCCGCACCGGCCAGTTCCAGGGCGGTCAGGGCTCCGATTGCGCCCGCACCGGCCACCAGCACATCAGGATTGGACATGGTCGGGGAACCCCCTCTGGCGGTCTTGGCTCAAATCTCGCATGTACAATGTGTTACGGCTGACTTCGACGTGGAATTGATGCGCGCAGCAGAACACAACACCCCGAGCCATGGAATGCTTTACCTCAAACCGTGGCGCCAATCACGGCGGCGTGGGGTGAGCGGGTTTACCGTGCTCGAATTGATGGTGACTCTGGCGGTGCTGTTCATTTCCTTCGGAATCGCGGGGCCACAACTGAACAATTTCATCCTGTCCAACCGCATGGTCGCCGACCTCAACCGCTTCACATCCAGCCTGCACTACGCGCGCACCGAGGCCGCCATCCGCCAGGCCAGTGTCAGTGTGTGCAAGACCGACTCAACCTCGGCCTGCAACACCAGCGCGGACTGGGAGGACGGCTGGATCGTGTTCACCGATACCGACGGCGATGGTGTGATCGATTCGGCGGATGGCGACACCATCCTGCGCTACAACGGCCCGTTGGGCGGTATCGCCTCCATCGAACATACCGGCTCGGCCATGAACAACCGCATCACCTTCTCCGCCCTGGGCCGCACGGGCAATACGGGCACCCTGTGGCTGTGTGACTCCCGTGGCGCAAGCGAATCGAAGGGCATCGTGGTCGCGGGCTCGGGCCGGGTACGGCGCGCCGCCGACAACAACGATAACGGCACCATCGACCAGGGCGACACCAACACCGGAGTCACCTGTCCATGATACTGCGCGGCGAACGCGGTTTCACGATGCTCGAATTGCTCGTGACATTGATCGTGATGTCCATCGGCATGCTCGGCATGGCCTCGTTACAGCTCAATTCCATGAAAGCTTCCCGCCAGGCCCTGTATCGGTCCGTAGCCGTCAACTTTGCCCAGGACATGGCCAACCGTATCGAATCGGTGCCCTCGGAGATGATCCCCGCCACCTTGAGCAACTCCGGCTTCCACATGAGTTGCTGGACCAATGAAACCGGCTGTCTCACCGGCTACAACACCGCCAACTGCACCACCACCACCGGTTGCACGGCCAACCAGATGGCCAAGGACCTGATCGACGAGTGGGCGAGCAATCTTTCCGGCAGTTCAGGCCTGCCCTCGGGCGCAGGCAGGGTCTGCATCGACAGCGAGCAGTCGACCAGTTGTGATGCCGCCGTGAACGCGGCGGCCGGGGATGTCATCTACTACACCATCTGGGTGAGCTGGCACGAACCCAACCCGCCGAGCTATTGCGACCCCAATGGTGATGGCGTGACGGATTACCACACCGCCGACGACGCCTCCACCACCTCCGACGACCGCGCCTGCTTCAAAATGGTGCTGCCCGTAAAGGCGAACTGGAACACCTGGGGGTACATGGCCCGATGAGACCCTCCTCACGCAGGCACCAATCCGGCTTCACCCTGGTGGAATTCGCGATCGCTTCCGGGCTGGGCCTCGTACTGCTCGCGGGGCTGGCGAACATTTTCGCCGCCACCAAGAAGACCTATCAGGTCAACGAGGCCATCAGCCGTATGCAGGACGACGGCCGCTTCGCCATGGACATGATGATGACCCACCTGCGCCTGGCCGGGCGCATGGCCGTGGCACCCATCACCTCCCAGACCTCAAGTAGCGGCGTGGTGTTCGGCGCGGTGGGCACGAGCGACCCGCCGGTCAATGGGACGCTGTCGAGCACCTCGCAACTGGCGGTGAACATACGCGGCTATTACGAGGAAGGCGATGGCGACAACGCCGTTCTGTGCGACGGCAGCGGCATCGACGCCCTCAACCTCACCCTGGACCCGATCCAGACCGTGCGTTTCTACATGGACAACGCTTCGGCCAATACCGATTTCACGCTCTATTGCGCGGTCAGCGGTGGCACCGCCGTGCCGCTTATCAACGGCGTTTCGGGGCTCAGCTTCGCCTACGGGCAGGACACCGACGGCGACAACGACCCCAATTACTTCGTGGGCTTCTCCACCATCACCAGTGCCAGCCAGGTGGTCGCGGTGAAGATATCCATGACCATCAAGGACATGGTTCAGGGCGGCGACCCCATTCCCGACAAGACCTTCTACGGCACGGTCAACTTCCTGGTGCAGCCCTGATGCCGACACCCACACGCCAACGGGGCATGGCCCTGATGACCGCCCTGATCCTCCTGGTCGCCCTGACCGTGATCGGCACCACGGCGGCCACCGTGGCGATCATGGAGACCCGGATCGCGGGCAACTACAAACAGGCCATCAGTGGCGACCTGCTGATCCGCCAGGCCACACGGGTGGCGGCCATCGAGTTCGCCGATGCCACCACCGGCAGCCAGGTGTTATCCGCCTCAAGCCCCTACGACGACACATGGACAACCACGGCAACCCTATCCGTCGCCACCACGACCACCGGGGCACCCATTTCCGTCGACGCAATATTCACCCCGGTGCGGGAGTACGACCTTCTACTCCGCGACATCTACAACCGAAGCGACCTGTTCTTCGACAACGATGGTTCGGCCACGGTCCCCACCGCCGCAAGCCGCGGCAGCGTCGTGTACTACGGCTATCCATCGGAGAGTTCCGTCTCAACTGTCACCAAGTTCTTCACCGAGGCCACACCCGGCACCACGTCGGGGTTCCCTGCCATGATGGTCAATGTCGCCAATCCCAGCAGCAGCGCCTACCGCGGCCGCAACAGCCTGGTCATCCGCGCGCCCGGCCCGCCAATCATCGCCGTGGCCGCCACAGATGCCTACATCCAGACCGGTTCCCAGTCACTGCTCGACTCGACCGAAGGTGGCACCGAGACCGGCCCCCCGGACGCGGATGATTCCTGCGGCAACATGAGCTTCGAACGCTCGGTCTGGCACAACGCGCCCTACGGCAATGGCGCAAGCGAATCGAAGTACCACGGCAACGCGGATTTCGACGGCGGGGATTACAAGGGCAGCCTGCCCAGCGATTACACCAGCATGATTCAGGGTTCAGCTGCCTTCTACAAAGGCTTGGCGGACGTCACCCTGTATGCCGATGGTGACAACATCGGTTCAGAATCCAACCCCCTGGTCATCCATGTGGATGGCGATGGCTTCGGCTTAGCGAACAGTCGCGTTGCCTATGGAATCATGGTTGGCAACGCGGGGGACGAGATCGTCATCGGCAACAATGCCGAGGTCCACGGATTGATCATCACCGAGGGTTCCGTGCGCGTCATCGCCAACGCGGAAATCTACGGCGCAATCATTGCCCTCGAGGGCATCGAGATGAATGCCCAGTCCAAGGTTCTCTGGGACAGCTGCGCCCTGCAGAATGCACTGTCCAACATCCCCCCCATGATCTGGAATCAATGAGAAACCTTCTCCCGGCAGGAAACCCAAACATGAGCAAACGCCATAACACCGCAGGCTTCACCCTCACCGAGATGCTGGTGGTGGTGGCCATCATCTCCATCCTGTTCGCCGCGTCCCTCCCCTTCTTCGGGGCGCAATCACGCAAAGCCTACCGCTCCGAGGCCCTGGAGATCATCAACACCAATGCCCAGGCCCTGGAGCGTCATTACACCGAGAACAACACCTACGTGGGCTACACACCCACCAGCATCACCGGTGAGAACTACAACTTCGCCATCAGCAACCTGACGGCGTCCACCTACACCATCACCGCCACGGCCCAGGGCACCCAGGCCAACGATGAGCAGAACGGCACCAGTTGCACCACCCTGTCGCTCACCCAGGCGGGTGTGAACTCACCCTCGGACTGCTGGAAGTAGCCCCCTCAAGGTCACGGGGTCAGGCGCGCAACTCCCTGGGCAGCGGAAAGGTCACCGTCTCGCGTTTGCCATCGGCCTCGTCCACCACATCCACGCCCAGGGTCCTGAGCTTTTCGATGACCGCCGTCACCAGCAACTCCGGCGCCGAGGCCCCGGCGGTCACGCCGATGGTGGTATGTCCGTCAAGCCACGCAGGGTCGATATCCTGGGGGCCGTCGACCAGATAGGCGTCGCGGCCGCTGCGCTCGGCGATTTCACGCAACCGGTTCGAGTTTGAACTGTTCTTCGAACCCACCACCAACACCAGGTCGGCGGTCTCGGTCAGGCCCTTGACGGCATCCTGGCGGTTCTGGGTTGCGTAGCAGATGTCATCCTTGCGCGGGCCGCGGATCTCGGGAAAGCGCGCGCGCAGGGCGGCGATGATGTCAGCGGTGTCATCCATGGACAGGGTGGTCTGGGTGACGTAGGCGAGGTTACCCGGGTCGCGCACCTCCAGCGTGTTCACATCGTCCACAGATTCCACCAGCGCGATGCGCCCCTTACCGGCCTCGGGGTAGCGCCCGAGGGTGCCTTCCACCTCGGGGTGTCCGGCATGACCGATGAGAATCACGTCCTCGCCGCCGCGCGCGTGCCGTCCCACCTCGCTGTGCACCTTGGTCACCAGCGGGCAGGTGGCATCGAACACACGCAGACCCCGCCGCTTGGCCTCCTCTTCCACGGCCTCGGAAACACCGTGCGCGCTGAAGATCACCAGGGAGTCATCAGGCACCTCGTCCAGTTCCTCCACGAAGATCGCGCCGCGCTCACGCAGGTCCTCGACCACGTGCTTGTTGTGCACCACCTCGTGACGCACGTAGACCGGCGTGCCGAAACGATCCAGGGCGCTTTCGACGATACCGATGGCGCGCTCGACGCCGGCGCAGAAGCCGCGGGGATTGGCGAGTTGGACTTTCATCTTGAAGCTCGGTGTGGACGCGCTCCCCGGGGGAGCGGGCGTGCCCGCGAACGGGTGTTGATCGGATCCTTAGCCTGTCGGCCTGGCGGGCAGGCCCGCCGCGACAGGAGATAGGCGTCAGCTGATGGAAAGGACGTGCACCTTGAACCCGAAGGGCCGCCCCGCCAGAGGGTGATTGAAGTCCACGCGCGCCTGCTTGTCGTCAATTTCCACGATCACGGCGGGGACGGCCTCGCCACCTTCACCCTCGAATTCGACCACGGTGCCGGGTTCCAGCTCCATATCCTTGGGGAAATCGGACAGGGGAATATCCTCCATGGCCGCGTCATCACGCTCGCCGAAAGCGATTCCGGGCCCGACCTCGACCTCGCGGGTTTCACCCTCGCCCATGCCCAGGATCAGCGTTTCCAGCCCCTCGTCCATGGTGCCGTCACCCAGGGTGAACTCCAGGGGCTCGTCGCCTTCGGTGGATTCGGCAACCAGATCGCCATCACCGGGAAGCGTGATGGTGAAATGGATTCGCAGGGTGCGGCCGGGTGCGGCCTGTAGGGCTTCCGCCATGGTGGGATACCGGATTGGGTCAGGCCTTCGGACGCGCGCCGAAGAACGACAGGTAGAGCAATACGACCACGCCTATTGTGATGGCGCTGTCGGCGATGTTGAAGGCGGGCCAGTGCCAACGATCCCAGTAGACATCGATGAAATCCACCACATGGCCCGTGGAGACACGGTCGATGAGATTGCCCACCGCGCCCCCCAGCACCAGAGCCAGGGCCACGGCGGTGCCCTTCTCCTCGGTCGGAAGGTGACGCAGCCAGCGGTAGATGGCGATGGAGATGATCGATGCCATGAGCACGAAGAACCAACGCTGCCAACCCGACTGGTCGGCGAGCATGCTGAACGCGGCCCCGGTGTTGTACAGCAGGGTGAAGTTCAGCAGCGGCATGACTTCCACCGGGTAGCCGTAGGACAGGTAGAACTCGGCCAGGGCCTTGGTGGCCTGATCCAGAATGACCACGGCCACGGACAACCAGATCCAGCGCACCATGGGGCCGGGGGCCTGACCGGCCCCCCAAATGTCTTTGAGTTTGGAAAACATGATTTCGAGGTTAGCGGCGCTCCCGTGGGAGTGGGCTTGTCGGCGAACGGACTCCGTCTCGACGCCCGGGGAAACTCCAATTCACGGGCAAGCCCGCTCCTAAAGGTTCCGGATCACGCAAAGCGCCGCTGCTCCCCCTCCCCGTCCACGTTCTCGACACAGCGCCCACACAGCCCCTCGTGACCGGCATGGCTGCCGACATCCTCGCGGTGGTGCCAGCAGCGCACGCACTTGTTGTGCTCACAGACCGTGGCCTTGATGTACAGCGTCTCGCCGGTTTTCAACTCCGTGGGCTCCAGGTCCGTCGGGCGTTCATCGGCGTCATGGACCCGGGCATAGGAGGTTATGAGCAGGAAGCGCAGTTCATCCTCCAACAGGGCCAACTCCTCCTTCAGTGCCCCCGAGCAGTACAGATCCACCTCGGCGTCCAGGGACGAACCGATGGTCCCCGCGGTACGCAGGGCCTCGAGGGCGCGGGTCACCGCCTCGCGCACGGACAACATGCGATCGAAATGGGCGGCACCGAAGGGGCCATCGGCGGGCATGGCGGCGAGTTGTCCGTACCAGGTCTCGGTAAACACCACCTCGGAGCGCGAGCCGGGAATCTCCTGCCAGATCTCATCGGCGGTGAAACTGAGGATCGGAGCCATCCAGCGGGCCATGGCCTCCACCACGTGGTACAGGGCCGTCTGGGCGGAACGACGCGCCACGGAATCGCGCTGGCAGGTGTACTGCCGGTCCTTGATCACGTCCAGGTAGAACGCCCCCATGTCCACGGCGCAGAAGTTGTGGATCTTCTGGTAGATGAGGTGGAACTCGTAACGCTCGTAGGCGGTTTCGATCTCCGCCTGCAGACGACGGGCGCGATCCACCGCCCAGCGGTCCAGGGGCAGCATGGCCCCGGGTTCGAGCATGTGGCTGGCCGGGTCGAAGCCGTTGAGGTTGGCGAGCAGGAAACGCGAGGTGTTGCGGATGCGCCGGTAGCCATCGGCGACACGCTTGAGGATCTCATCGGAGACCGTCATCTCGGCGCGGTAATCCGTGGCCGCCACCCAAAGGCGCAGGATGTCCGCGCCCAGCTTGTTGATGACATCCTGGGGCGCGACCACATTGCCCTTGGACTTGGACATCTTCTGGCCCTTGGCGTCCACCGTGAACCCGTGGGTCAGCACCTGCTTGTAGGGTGCCCGCTGCCACATGGCGCAGGAGGCGAGCAGCGAGGAATGGAACCAGCCCCGGTGCTGGTCCGAGCCTTCCAGGTACATATCCGCCGGGGAGCGCAGCTCCTCGCGCTGGTCGAGCACGGAATGGTGCGTGGTGCCGGAGTCGAACCACACGTCCAGGGTGTCGGTGACTTTTTCATAGTGCTCGGCGTCGTCGCCGAGAAGCTCCGCCGGGTCCAGCGTGAACCACACGGAAAGACCATGTTCCTCGACCTGCTGGGCCACCTGCTCGATGAGCTCGGCCGAGCGCGGGTGGGGCTCCTGGGTCTCCTTGTGCACGAACAGGGCGATGGGCACGCCCCAGTTGCGCTGGCGCGAGATACACCAGTCCGGGCGGCCCTCGATCATGCCGGTGATGCGCGCCTGACCCCAATCGGGGAACCACTGGACCTTCTTGATCTCATCCAGGGCGTTGGCGCGCAGGCCCTGCTGCTCCATGGAGATGAACCACTGGGGCGTGGCGCGGAACAGGATGGGGGTCTTGTGGCGCCAGCAGTGCGGGTACTGGTGGCGCAGGCTGGCCTTCTTGAGCAGGGCGCCGTTGGCAGCCAGGGTCTTGATGACCTGGATGTTGCCGTCATCGGTACTCATGCCGGCGAATATCTCGGTACCGGGCAGGAAGCGGCCATCACCGCCCACGGGGTTGTCGATGGGCAGGTCGTACTTGAGGCCGACGCTGTAGTCGTCCTGACCGTGGCCGGGGGCGGTATGGACGATACCGGTACCGGCCTCGGTGGTGACATGGTCGCCGAGGATGGCGGGCACCTGGCGCTCATAGAAGGGGTGCTGGAACAGCCGGCCTTCGAGTTGGTGGCCATGACAACGACCGACGATCTCCACGCCCTCGATACCGTAACGGGCGGCGGCGTCCTCGTGCAGGGCCTCGGCCAGGATCAGGCGCTTACTCTCACCATTGATCTGGGCCTGAACGAGCACGTAGTCCAGGTCCGGGTGCAAGGCGACGGCCTGGTTGGCGGGCAGGGTCCAGGGGGTGGTGGTCCAGATCACGCAGGCGATGACGCCCTCGCCAGTGGCATTCATTGTCGTGGCAACGGCTGCCTGATCCACGGCCTGGAAGGCCACGTCGATGGCCAGGGACTTCTTCTCCTCGTACTCCACCTCGGCCTCGGCCAGGGCGGAGCCGCACTCCGTACACCAGTGCACGGGCTTGAAGCCGCGATGCAGATGGCCGTTGGCGATGATCTTGCCCAGGGAGCGGATGGTGTTGGCCTCGACGGCATACTCCATGGTCAGGTAGGGGTGATCCCAGTCGCCGATCACACCCAGGCGTTTGAAGTCCTCACGCTGCGCGTCCACCTGGGTGGCGGCGTATTCGCGGCACAGGCGGCGGAATTCCAGGGCATCGATCCTGTCACCGGGCTTGCCGTGCTCGCGCTCCACGTTGAGCTCGATGGGCAGGCCGTGGCAGTCCCAGCCGGGCACGTAGGGGGAGTCGTAGCCCGCCATGATCTTGGACTTGACGATGATGTCCTTGAGGATCTTGTTGACGGCGTGGCCGATATGAATCTTGCCGTTGGCGTAGGGCGGGCCGTCGTGAAGGATGAACTGCTCAGCGCCCTTGCGCGCCTCGCGCTGGGCCTTGTAGACATCCAGCGCGTACCAGCGCGCGAGCATTTCCGGCTCGCGCTTGGCCAGGTTCCCGCGCATGGGAAACGCCGTATCCGGCAGGTTCAGGGTGTTCTTGTAGGGGTTCTGCTGATCGCTCATCAGGATGCGTTCTCGAAATAGGCGCGGGCCGCCTCGGCGTCCCGCTGAATCTGGGCGGCCAGATCGTCGATGTTGTCGAAGCGGCGGTCGTCGCGCAGGTGCGCGAGCAGGTCAGCGCGGATACGGCGACCGTAGAGATCCCCGTCGAAATCGAACAGGTGAACCTCCAGGCGTTCATCGATGCCGTGGACCGTCGGGCGGCGCCCCACGTAGGCCACGCCGGGATGGCCTTCGTCCACACCCTCGCCGTACAACCGCACGGCGAAGATGCCGGTCACGGCGGACACGTTGCGCCGCATGGGTACGTTGGCGGTGGGGAACCCGATGGTCCGACCCAGCTTGGAGCCATGGGTCACCCGGCCGGTGATGGCGTAGGGTCGCCCAAGCAGACGCCGGGCTTCGGCGTAATCTCCGCGGGCAAGGGCCTTGCGCACCCGTGTGCTGCTGACGCGCTCGCCATCGAGCTCGAAGGTGTGCATGTGCTCAACGGTGAAACCGAGCCGTTGCCCCTCGCGCTCCAACAGGTGGAAATCACCAGCGCGCCCTTTGCCGAAGCGGAAGTCATCACCCACCACCAGGTGTTTGACGCCCAGGCCTGACACCAGAACCCGATCTATGAATCGATCGGCGCTCAAGGCGGCCAGAGCATCGCCAAAGCGCAGGCACAGTACCCGATTCACCCCCAGTTCGCGCAGCCCCTCCAGTTTGTCGTGCAAGCGCATCAAACGCGCAGGGGCACGTTCGCCCGCGAAATATTCCTGGGGCTGGGGCTCGAACAGGATCACCGCGACTGGCAGATCGTGGCGCGCGGCGACCTCATGGAGTTGCGCGATCACCGTTGCGTGCCCCCTATGCAAACCATCGAAGTTGCCAATGGTGGCCACGCAACCGAGATGCTCCGGACGCAGGTTGTGCAGCCCACGCACCAGTTCGAGACCGGCATCGTCGGTTGCCAGCCCACGCCCGGAAATGGCGCGTTCGAACAGGTGGGGCTCGGCTTGCTTGAGTCGGGTCATCATCCGGAGGGGGAAAGGGCCCGGATGGCCATGAGAACAGGCCGGACGGGGCGCGGGCAAAAGCCGCTATTATAGGTAGCCTCGGCAGGGGCGGAAACGCCGTATTCATCCGTTTCACCCTTCCGATCCATGAGGTAACCCCGGGGACGCACCATGGCCCGACTCCACCAACTGAACATACTCTTCCAGCCTGCGGAGGACCGCCTGCTTCTGCGCGTGCGGATGGATGACGGGGGCGTGATCAACCTGTGGCTGACCCGCCGTTACACGCGCATGCTGTGGAAGACACTCAACGAGATGTCGGATGCGTACGCCGCCGAGGCAGCCCCCGGCCAGGGCGAAGCACGGGCCGCCGTCAAGGCCTTTCAGAAAGAGCAGGCCCTTGCCCAAAGCAATTTCGGGGCGCCGTACCAGGAGTCCGAGCAGGATGATGCCACCTTCCCCCTGGGGCGCGGCCCGGTCCTGCTCACCCGCATCGCGCACAAGATCAACGAACAGGGCGTGCACGTGGTGAGCATGGGCCCGGAGAAAGGTGCCATGATCGACATCGCCTGCGATGTGAAACTGCTGCACTCGCTCATCAAGCTGCTCAGCGACGGCGTGGCGCGCGCCGATTGGGACCTCGACATCGCCATGGAACTCAAAGGCACCCCCCTCGACGAACGGGTTCCCGAGGGCATCGTCAGGCACTGATGACGGCGTCCCTACACCCTCATATGGCGGGGCCTTAGCCCCAGCAGCACCAACACCGCGAAGTACAGCCCCGCCCCTGCGCCGATCCACAGGGCGAGGTCCCGCGCACGTTCCCACCCACCGAGCGCGAACCAGCCGGGCATCTCGGCGCTGGAACCGGCGCCGATCCAAAGCAGGGCGGTCATGGCCAGGGCCGCCAGGCCGACACGCAACCCCATCGGCCACCACCCCTCCCCCGGGCTGTAGACACCTTCCTTGCGCAGGCCGTGATACAGCAGGCCGGCGTTCACATAGGCCGAAAGGCTCGTCGCCAATGCCAGGCCCACATGGGCCAGGGGCACGATCAGGATCACGTTGAAGACCATGTTGGCCACCATGGCGATGATGCCGATACGCACCGGCGTGCGGGTGTCCTGGCGGGCATAGAACCCCGGAGCGAGCACCTTCACCAGCATGAACCCGGGCAGGCCCAGGGCGTAGGCCATCAGTGATAGACGCGCCTGCATCACCGCCTCCGGGGAGAATTCGCCGTACTGGAACAGGGTGGTCAGCATGGGCCCGGCCAGCAGGAACAGCCCCAGGGTGGCCGGCACGCCGATCAGGGCAAGCCAGCGCAGGGCCCAGTCCATGGTGTGGGCGAACTGGGCCGGATCGGCTGCGTGATCACGCGACAGCTTGGGCAAAATGACCGTCGCGATAGCAATGGCGAACACACCCAGGGGGAATTCCATGAGGCGATCGGAGTAATACAGCCAACTGACGCTGCCCGTAACCAACAGGGAAGCCAGCAGCGTGTCGAACAGCAGGTTGATCTGCGCGACCGACGAACCAAAGATGGCCGGAATCATCAGCCGCAGAATGCGACGCACCCCTTCATGCGCCCAGCCCCAGCGCGGCCGGGGCATCAGGCCCAGACGCCACAGGAACGGAACCTGGAACACCAACTGGGTTAGCCCGGCCAGGAACACACCGGCCGCCAGGCCCATGACCGGCCGCTCCAGCAGCGGTGCCAGGAACAGCGCGGCGGCGATAAGCACGATATTGAGCAACACCGGCGTGAGAGCCGGAATCGCGAACCGGCCGTAGCTGTTGAGAATGCCGCCCGCGAAGGCCGTCAGTGAGATGAACAACAGGTAGGGAAAGGTCAGCCGCAACATGTCCGCTGCCAGCACGTCCTTGCCCTGGTCACCGATAAAACCCGGTGCGATGACCATGACCAGCACGGGAGCCGCGATGACGCCGATGGCGGTGATCGCAAACAGCAGCGTGAACAGGGTCCCCGCGACGTGATCGACCAGTTCTTTCACCTGGGCCGGATCGCGGGTTTCGCGGTATTCCGAAAGAACCGGCACGAAGGCCTGGGAAAACGCCCCCTCGGCAAACAGGCGACGCAGGAAATTGGGGATCTTGAAGGCGACGAAAAAGGCATCGGTGGCCGCATCCGCCCCGAAGACCCGTGCAATCACCATGTCACGCAGGAAACCCAGCACACGCGACACCATCGTCATGCCACTGACGACGGCCGAGGAACGTAACAACCCCCTGCTCATGAGCCCGATTTCACTGTACGCAACCCCTGCTGTTGAACCCCGCCGTTCATGGGCGCCACCTTTTACCAGAAACCCCCTTCGCGGGCCGCTTTGGGCGCGGGTTTCATACACGTGCCCGATTTCACCCGATCACGCCCGCGACATTTGACAAGCGCCACCGAAACATGGATATTTGCGCGCCTTTCGCCGGGGTCAACCCGGTACACCGCTAGAAACCGCGAAGCATTCGAAGGTAACAGTACAGTGGCGAACTCCGCACAAGCCCGTAAGCGCGCCGGCCAGGCCGACAAGCGCCGCGAACGCAACAAGGCGCAGATGAGCGCCATGCGCACTGCCGTCAAAAAGGTGCGCTCCGCCATCGACGCCGGTGACAAGGCCGGTGCCCAGGAGGCCTTCAAGGCCGCCCAGCCCTCCATCGACAACGTCGCCGGCAAAGGTCGCATCCACGCCAACACCGCCGCGCGTTACAAGAGCCGCCTGAACAAGGCCATCCGCGCCATGGCCTGAGGCCAAGACGGATAGCCCGCCCGGCTCACCCCGGGCACGGATAAAGGCCGGACGGAAGTCCGGCCTTTTTTCGTTGGGAAACGGGAGAGATTGAAGTTCTCCGCGCCCCTCTGTGTCTCCGCGTCTCTGTGTTCAGTCTGTATCGCAATCATCCCCGGCCGATCACAAGCCGGTAATCTCGCGCAGGCTGATGAGCGGCTTTCGGAATATCTGCAGGCCCAGTGCACGCGGTTCGCTGAAAATCTTGCCCGAGCCACGCTGACCAGGGCGTATACCCTCCACACCCGTCGCCCAGCGGCCATCGACCAGAAGCGAGGGCACGTCTTCGTCGGAGGGCACGATATCAAACCCCACCCGGGTCACCCGCGCAGGCAGGGAGCGCAACGGTGAGCGGTCCAGACGCACCTCCATCTCCGCCCCCTCGCGAACCAGGCCCACGTCACTGGCGGGGACGTACACCCGCAACTTGCTCTGCTCAGGGTCGGCGAGTTGCATAACCATCTGCCCCACCTCGATGGGCAATCCGATGAGGGCGTCGGGGTCATCGAGGACGACCATGCCATCCACGGTCGCTTTGACGTCCGCGCGGTCACGCTGGTACTGGTAGAAGGCGAGGTCTTCCTCCGCCCGTTGCACCTCGAGCTGCTGCACCGGTATCCGGGCCTGCGCCTCGGGATCACGGAAGCTCGCACCCTCCAGGCGCTCCAGTTCCGCACGCGCCACCTCCACCTTGCGGCGGGACTCCTCCAGGCCCTTGTCCAATACCCGGGAGTCGTAGCTGAACAGGATATCCCCCGCCGAAACCATCTGGCCCGGCCGGACCTTCAACTCCTTGAGGATGCCTTCCAGGGGGGCGAACACGTAGGTCGGCTGTTCGGGCACCACCGACAACGGCGCCGTGGTCGAATTGCGGATGGGAATGAACAGGCTGGCGATGATGGTCAAGGCCACCACGGAGAAAATGAGACGTTTGCGATTGCGCCCGATAGCTCCCCGCCGCCGTGAGATGGCATTGCCGAAAAACACGCTCAGGTGGTTGAGGAGTTCGAGCTCCTCCGGACGCCACTGGCGCTTCGCCCCCCAGCGTTCCATCCAGAGGGCGAACAGGGGCTCCTTGTCCGACTTGCTCAGGCGCAGCGGCATCCACGCGATACGCGTACCCTCCATGGATTGCTGGATCTCGACAATCTGGGTGTGGGGTTTCTTGCGCCCCCGCTCATCGGGAACCTCGAAGGGTTTGACGTGGCTGCGGTAGCGTTTCACGAGGGTGGACACCGCGTAGCCGAACCGGCTGTCCTGGGCAACCTGACCACCACCGGATACCGCCTCGATACGGCCGCGTCCGCGCAGGTTCACCAAAACCACCCGGTCGGCGGGCAGGATGTCCGCGACCCGGTTTACCACCGCGGCCATGGCGCCCTTGGTCGAATCGGCGGACAAGGCCGCCCCGGTGACCTGGACGAACCGGGTGAGGGTCAGGTCAGCGCGATTGCCCGGAACGGCTGTCTGGCTGGTGGCCTGGGGGTTACGCCCCGGGCCGCCGGTGCCATGGCCCGGGGCGCTATTACCCGCGGCAGCCGTGGTCTTGCCCTGTTCCGCGCCCATGATGTCAGTTGCGCCCCTCGATCAGGGCAGCAACAACTGCCCCTTCATGCCGGCGAGCAGACCGGGGGCCTGCTTGGTCACACTCCAGACCACTTTCACTGTGTTGCTCTGCTCGTCCACCGCGGGCGTCACGGCCTTCACCTTGACCGGAACGCGGGTGGCGAGATCGGGCACATGGACTTCATGGGTGGAACCGACGCGCATCAGCACGGCCTGTGACGAGGGGATGTGGCCCACCACCCGCAGGTGGTCCGGATCGAGCAATTCGACCACGGGTTGCCCGGCTTTCACCCACTCATGGGGCTGGGTCAGACGACGGACGACGATTCCGTTGAACGGCGCGTGCACCCGCGAGTGGATTATCTGACGGGTATACAGATCGATATCCGTCTGCGTGACGGCAGCCTCCATCTGGGCCTTGTTCAACTCTTCGTTGGTGCTCAGCCCGCGCGCATTCAGGCGCTTGAGGTTTTCCACCTGGCTCTGGACGAACTCCAGACTCTTCTTGGCCCGTTTCGCCATGAGCGCCGGTTCACCGGCATCGACCCGCGCAAGGATTGAGCCTTTCTTGACGCGCTGGCCCACATCGGCATCAAAGCGCACCAGTACCCCGTCACGCTCAGCGGAAAGAACAGCGCGTTCCTCGGCCTCGAAGACCACCGGATAGCCCGCGGACCAAGCCGCCGCATGCGTGAAACAGAGCGCCGCCAGAACGAATGAACGCACCACACCCCGCCATGGCCGGGCGATAGGTGCCCCCGGGTTCGAGAAAGTGGATGAGTGCTTCATATGAACCCTTCTTCGGCCAGGACCCGGCCTATGAAATCGGTAAAACCGTCGAGAATCGACTGGGGCTGCCCCTGGACCCAGACCCGGGCGGGCACGCCATGGCGCAGGTAGGTGGGGGCATCAGGCAAAGCGAAGACCATCCGGTAATGAGCCTCCCGTGGAATCGGGTTTCCATCCCGCTCAATCGATACTACAGGCCCACCGTAGACATCGTACAGGGCCTCGTTGGCAAGGGATTGGACCGGGTAGCGCCCCTTCTCCACCAAGCTTACGGACAACGGTTCGGTCTCCAGGTTCGCGAAATGGACCTCACCGCCCTTTTCGAGATCATCCTCCACGCGCTCCACGATGCGTTCATTCACATAAGCCCATATCTCGCGGCGCTCGGACCGGGCCAGGACAACGAGAAGCGTGTCCTTGGCAATCGCGGAGCCCGCCTCGATATCGTTGTTGCGCCACATTACCGTGCCATCACGCGGTGCGCGGATCTCCTCCAGCGCCACCTGTTCCCGAACTTTGGCCACCTCGGCTTCCAGGCGGGCCTGTTCGGCGAGCAACCAGCGCCGATATCCACCCTGCTCGCCGCCGCTGGCCGTCACGGCAAGACGGGCCCGTGACTGTTCCAACTCGTACTGCAGGGATTTGAGCTCATGCTCGCGTGCCGGATCGGTGACATGGGCGAGCAGGTCACCCGCGGCAACCCGCTCGCCCACTTCTGGCGGCAACACATCGATGACGCCACGCACAGGGGCCAGAACCTGGCTGGCGCCGTCGTACTGGACCACGGCCGGCAGGCGCTCCACCTTGGGCATGGGATAGGCCAGAAGGGTGATGAAACCGCCTATCAACGCCAGGGTGAGGGCGATGCGTACGGGGCTACCCATCAACTTGCGGTTCTTGATGACATAGGACACCTCCATC
The DNA here is from genome assembly GCA_049604295.1 of Gammaproteobacteria bacterium. Taxonomy (GTDB): domain Bacteria; phylum Pseudomonadota; class Gammaproteobacteria; order JACKNK01; family JACKNK01; genus JBMYTL01. Next base: position 12,619 of record JBMYTL010000014.1, on the reverse strand, counting down.
CAAACAGGGCGCACGGCAAATATCCACAATTCCACCGCCAAAAGGGTCAGCCCCAGGGCCTTGAAAAACAGGTGATACACCGCGAAAGCGATGGTGAGGGCAATCATGATCCGGTACAGGGTCGCGCCGGTGGCGTAGGCGATCAGACGCCCCTCATGGGGGTGGTCCTCGGGCTTGCGACCCTGCCAATCCCAAAGCATGCGGCGCATACGGTGCTTCCACAGCGCATAGGCCCGTGGACGCAGGTTATCGACGCCCCACATGTCCATGAGGGCGTAATAGCCGTCGAAACTCATGAACGGGTTGAAGTTCACCATGAGCGACGAGGCCAGGGACGTACCGGCGAGAAAGAACATCAGGCTGCGCATGATTCCGTCGGGCAACACCGCCCAGAGGAACAGGGCTATGGCCGCGACCACGAGCTCAAAACGCATCCCGGCCACATCGATGGCCAGGCGTTTTTTGCGGTCATCCAGCCGCCAGGAATCGCTGGCATCGGTGAACAGGATGGGCCACATCACCAGAAAGGCGATCCCCATGGTCCGCACATGCAGCCCCAGTGACTTCGCCGTCAAACCGTGGGCAAACTCGTGACCGATCTTGAGCAGGACCAAACTCACGCCGAAGAACGCCGCACCCTGGGGAGTGAACAGGAAGGACGCCGTGGACAGAAACAACTCCAACTGCGGCAGGGTCAACATCAGCCCCGCCACACCGAGAACCAGGTACAGCCAGTTCATCCATGGCGATGCAAGCCAGGCCACCCAGGGGTAAAGCGCCGTCAGGAACGCGTCGGGACGCAACAACGGGACACGGAAGTAGACGTAACCGTGCAGCAGGCGTTTGAAGAACGACTCAGAGGTCGGCGTGGTGTCGTTCTCCGCCTTCTCGATGGCCGCCTCAGGTGGCAGGCGAGCAAGGTTCTGGTCCTGCAGCATCGTGACGAATTCAATGATCTGCTGCGGCATGGGCCGCAATGCCGTGCTGCGGTAGAAGCGGTTGACCGCGGAAGCCAGATCACGGGATGTGGCCAGGCACTGGAACAAGGCCGCCTCGGCGAATCCAAGTCTGTAACTCGCACCACGCAACGGATCCTCGACCACCCAGGTCTGCTGCCCATCAGGGTCCAGAGGCCCCTCGTGCACAAGCAGGTCACGGCGGACACCGCGCCAGGGGATTTGCAATTCTTCGTCGTAGTTCATCGCTCCGGTCCAGCGGTCAGCCCCGGGGCGGTATGCTCCGCAACCAGGCGGTGCAAGGTTCGACATGGAAACGAAGTTACGCGCATGACCGGGCCATTCTGAGGCCAAGAACACAAACGGGTCTATCAAGCCGTTGACAGGGTGTCCGGTTTTTCCCTCCGCCACCATCGATGCACGCCGCGGCATTCGGGCGTGTCCCGCGGCCGGTCAACAAGGGCGGCGGCAACGCACCTACACGGGCGCGGCACGCACCGAACTCAGACCAGCACGATCAAGCGGATCGATCCGGATCCCGGGATTCCGCCTGCGCCACATCCACACCGGCATCCTCGTCGAAGGCCTCCTCGACCTCTCCCGGCTCTTCGCCTCGCTCGGTATCGATATCCTCACCCACTGAGCCTTCTTCACCGTCGCGCGCCTCCAACTGACGCGCGAGCGCATCGAGGTAGCCTCCGCCCAGGGCGTCGAACTGCTGGGCACCGGCGTCGGCGGTGAACAACCACTCTTCGCCGCGGCGGGCGTTGTCATCCGAGCCACCGCCAGCGACGAATTCACCCGCGGCCGCCAGACTGATCAACTCATCATCACCCCGGGCCCGGGCGAAGCGTTGGTCCTCTTCCCCGTCACGCCCCTGAACCGGATTCAGCGGGTCGAGCTCACGGAAGGCCACATCGGGCAGATCTCCCCCGGCATCGGTGTCGAAGTTGAAGGGGCTATCACCGTCGTCCCCGGCATCATCACCGATTCCAGCCGGGGGGACGGTACGCGGGACGCGATCCGCCGGGTCATCGAAGGCGAAACTGTCGGAACTGCTGCGTACGCCACTGAGTTCGCTGGTCGTGCCCTGGCGATCACCCACGTTGCGCTCACCGAAAAGGCTCCCCACACCCGTATCCCCAGCGCCGATGGAAGCGCCGGAATGCAAGCTCGCCACCGCGGCGGAATCGCTGAGTGCACCAGCCCCCGCACCAACGACCGGACGAGAGGGTGTCAGCGGGGTGACCCCGGGTTCGGCATCGGCAGTGGCGCCCCCGCCCGTATCGTCACCTGAATCAGAGCCGGTCGGCGCCGGAGCAGTGGGCGCAGGAGCCGGTTCGTCATCGTAAGTCTCGCGGGGTGTTCCGTTCACTCGGAACGAAAACACCGTCTGGCCGATGAAACCACCGGCACCGTCGGATACGGTGAATCGGAAACTGTCCCCCACGGCGGCACCGTCACCGTTCCAGCGGGACTCATAGCTCAGGCGACCGGAATCGAGATCATCCTGGGAGAACTCATCACCGGCCTGCAGCACCCCACCGCTCAAGCGCAGCGTGCCCTGCGAGGGATGGGAACTGAGGGTGTAGATCACATCGTCCGGACCAACGCCTTCAGCGTCCGCGCGCAGCATGGTCGAGGTGAGCGTCACCGTCTGGCGGGCATTGAGGGTCAACCCGGTATTGGCGTCGATGTTGAGATCGCTGTTCACGGTGAACCCGAACTCCATCGCCTCGGTGCTGTTCAAGCCATCGCTGACGGTAAACAGGATGTTATCGGCGGACGCGGTACTGCCCCCGTTCTCATAACTGACCCGACCGGTATCGATCTGCTCCTGGGTGAAGGTGTCACCCTCGCTCAGCGCAACCCCGTTGAGCAGCAACTGCCCCGCCACAGGGGCCTCGGACAAGGTGAACACGAGGCTCGCGGCCCCCTCTTCAGCATCGCTGAAGCGGAGCATGTCGCCACCGATGGTTACCCGGCCACCGCGGACCAGGGTCGCACCGGTGTTGGTGCTCATCTCCGGAGCCGTGTTGTCGTTAACGGTAATAACCAGGGCGGCACTGTCCGTGAGGATGTCGCCCGCGCCGCTGTTAGCCAGATCACTGACGTCCAAAGTGAGGGTATCGGTGCCCACGAAAGCATCGTTGGGCCGGTAGCTCAACGATGCCAGGGCTGCGTTGATGTCCGCGACTGAACCCGAAACGGTCAGGGATGCATCCGCTTCCCCATCACCTTCCACAAAGGTCAGACCGTCGATCTGGGCCAGGGTCAGCGTGCCCTGCGTCACGGCAAGAGTGATCTCGAGATCGCCCTGGGAGGACTCAGGATCACTGATCGACAAGCCGCCGATAGCGCTGCTGGTATCGCGGGTCACCGCAAGGTCGTCCGGAACAACTGCCTCGGGGGCGTCATTGACCGCGACGACGGAAACCGACGCGCTGTCACTGAGCAGGCTGAACGGCGTGGTGTCGCCGGTGCTGGTGGCATCCGCGTAGGTGCCAGCACTGCCCGCCGACCGGTCCCAGGCCCGGTAGTTGAATGTTGCCGTGCCGTTGTAATCAGCAGCAGGCACGAAGCGCACTCGCTGAGCCAGGGCACCGCCCAAGCTGCCGTCGAGGAGCAGCGCATGTCCGGACCCCAGTGAACCGTCATCGATGCGCGCCCAGCTGGAACCATTGTCGGTCGAGTATTCCCAGCGGCCGTTGGCATCGTCCACGGCAAATATGGCGATGGCCTCGACCGCGTCTCCATCCACATCGGTGATGGAACCGTCCACCACGATTTCGGCAATCGTGTTACCGCTGTTGTCACCGGAATCGACATCCTCATCGATCGTGTCGAGCACGGGGGAGACGGAATCGTCCAGCACCGGGGCCGAATTCACGGTTTGAATGGACACGCTCACCGAGGCGATGGTGCTGTCCTCAATCCCGTCATTTCCGACGACGGTGATACTGCGCGATTGTCCCGGCGCGTCAGAGGTGCTGCTGAAGCTTACTGAGCGCAGCACCTGCTGGTAGTCCGCGGTGCTCGCCGTGCCGCTGAGGGTCAAGACGCCTGTGGCGGCGTCGTAGGCGGCATCGATACCGGTCGCGGCCGTGTCCGCGGACAACAGGTCACCATCCGCCCTATCGGTGATCGTGATGGTGAGTGAATCCAGGGTGCCCTGATCAAGGTCGGTCACCACCGCCGCGGGGGCCAGCGCTGTCGCCTCGCCACCCTCCGTGTATGCAACGTTGCTGTCGACACCCTCCGCCGCTCCATTGAGGTCCACGCCCGGCGCCTCATTGTCCGCCATGGCAATGGTCAGGGTGTCCGAGGTTCCGTCGGCCCAGGAGACCGTGATCGTGCGACTGGCATCCGCCGTCTGGGAGGCGGAGAAGGTCATGGTGCGCAGGAGGGCCTGGAGATTCTCAACAGTGAGCTGATCGACCACGTCCGTGGCATTGCCCGTGATTGTCAACGTGGAGGTTCCCCGGCCCTCGACCTGCATTCCATCGAGAATAGCCGCACCGTCTACATCCAGGGCATCACCTGCCTCCGCGTCATCCACTGTGATGGTAAGTGCTGCCTGACCGATTCCCCACTTCGCGGCCAGGTAGGCCTCGACCTGGAACCGGTCACCCTCGGTCAGGGTGAGTTCGGAATCGACCAGGGTCGCCCCCGAACCCGCGGTGTAATTCATGCCATCGCGCAGACTCACGTCATTGCCGCTGAGATCGTGATCGTAGATGAGGATCTCGCCGATCTGCCCACCCAGGAACGCCTGGGCCTGGGAGCCGGAACGGTAGGCGCCCACGTTCACCGTGTTGAATGTGTTGTTGACGATGTGCTGGTCACCACTGCTGGAGACGAGATTGCCATTGATATAGGCCTTCAACTCGTCCGTTCCGAGGGTGTTGTCCAGGGTCAGACTGTGCAGCAGGGGCGTGCCCGCCTCTGCCGTCACGCCCGATGCAAGAAATCCGGTCGTACCCGCGCTGCCCCCTGCGCGCACGGATTGATCGAGATCGAGATCCGTACCCATGTACATGCGTCCATCGCGCCCCGTGCCACCGACCGCGGTGAGGGCGTAATGGCGCGAACCGTCCGCTGAGGTCTGATCGGTCTGCCAGACGACAAAGACCGAGTGGGTATCGGTGCCGATGACATCATTGTTGGCCTCGTTGTAGGCCTTGAGACTGAGGAAGTCGTTAACGCCGTCAAACTGGACACCGGACATCCCATTGATGGCGCTCGCGTCGAGAACCGGCGTCGCGGCAACCGAATCGGCGGTGGCATCGTTCCCCAGACCGCTCTTGTCCACCCAGGTGCTGACGCTTTGACCGTCGCCCTGATCGTCGCTGTCCCCGTCGCCATCTACATCCGTTGCATCCAGCCAGACACTGTTGCCCGCGATGTCGGTGGCGGCGGTGATCGGCAGGACATGTACGTAGCCGGCAAGCACCGCCGCATCGAAGGCCAGCCGGGTTTCGACCTCACCGGTGTGACGCTCCAAAGACCAGTCTCCGCCACGATCCGAGGCCCCCGTGGCGTCCACGGAAGCGGCAACATCGGCGCCGGTAACGCCCGCCAGGGCCGCGACGAACGCCTCCCCATCGGCCCCCGCGGCGACATCGCAGCCGTAGACCAGAATATCCGCGTCAGCGCTCAGGGCGGAGCGCCAGGCTTCCAGCTCATTTCCCCGACTTCCCAGGGCATCGCCATCAAGCACGCCGTCTCCGAGTTGTAGTCGGCCCGGGGCCCCGTGCGTCACCAGGTGCAAGGCGGACACGCCGCTGCGGCCCTGAAGGATCTCGCTGATCTGGCTGAGTCCGTCGCGGCCGGATTCAAGAACATGGACCTCGGCACCCGGGTGCACGGATTCAGCCAACTCGCGGCCACCCGGGACCGAAGCGTCGATGATGACGATCTCGCCGGCCGCCTCCGGATCACCGCCGAGGTCCGAGGGTTCTGAGTAGAAAATGACCGGGTTATCAGAAGCCACCTGGGCGCCCAGACCCTCGTAACCGGGCACGGCGGTGGAGATGAGTACCAGGTTGGTTTCGGCGGAAGGCGCCGGATTCAGGATGGTATCGACGATGGCATCGAGCTGCTCGTTGACCGGGGCCAACGCCAACTTGGACATCTGCTCGCCCGCAGCATCGAGACCGGCGTCGATGATTTCGGCCCCCGCCTCGGCGGCGTCATCCACGGCCTGATCCACCGCCTCCATCATGGCGGCACCGTCGAGCACGATGCGGTCTTCCAGTTTGAATAGCTTGAACATGATGATGCGTTCGGTTCGGGCGATGGAAACAGCGTTTACAACATGCTGTCAGAATTTCTGATTTCGTCCCGGACCGTTCCTCGTATGAGCTGCAACCTGTTGAATTTTCGTAACTATCCGAATAAATCGGTGTTCGTTAACTTAAGGTTTGCATGAGCCGTGCCAATCGACCCCGCCCCTCCATGGGCAAGTCGAAGCCACGGTTCCCGTCATCAGGCATTGGACGGCGGCTTGTCACCGCGCGCCTGCTGCTCATCTCCGCCCTCGTTATCTCCCAACAACTCCACTTCCGGAGTTTCACCGGTTCCCGGGGGCTCACCCCCCTCATCGGGCTGACCGCCGGACTCGTCGCCGCCGTCAGCGCCGCCGGGCTCACTGTCGCCACCCTGCGGCTCCTGGCCATCACCGTCATCGGGAGTGTCATTACCTTCACCCGACGGAGCCTGGCCGGGCTCTTCCTCCTCCTCGCCGTCATTCGTGCCGGCGCGATCAATGACATCCTGGAAGGTGCCGTCCCGCGGTCCGATGTCAGGTGCGGACGGACCGTCATCGCCACCACCGGTCTCGGGACCGACAGCACCTTGTTCGCCATCTGCTCCAGCGCCCTCAGCAGGGCCGTCATCGATACCCAGTTCCTCCTCCTCAAACTGTCGGGGGTCACCTTCCGGGCCAAGTCCGTCCGGGCCTTCACCAGGCCCATCCGCGAACAGGCCCGACCCGGGCGAGCCGGCATCCGGGCTGGCACCACCGGGAGCGCCGAGCCCCCCGGCCGCTGGCCCGCCAAGGCCCGGCAGCCCATCGGGACCGAGCCCTTGACCCGGGCCCTCGCCGCCTTCCGGACCATCAAGGCCTTCGGACAGGGGCTCACCCGATGCCGTATCGAAGTCCAGGTCACCACCCTCATCAGCGCCTTGGGCTCCCTCACCCTGTGACGCTCCGCCGTCACCGGCAGGACCACGGAACGGGTTGACTCCTTCGCCCTGCCCAACGAACAGCCCGGACCCCCCAAACGGATCAGGGGCTCCAGCATCATCGGGACGTTCACCGCCACCGGGATCAACCCCGTCGCCGGGCGTACCGAAGACGCCCGCCAACTGGGGATCAAAGCCGAAGTCATCGGCCCCGAAGATGGTATCGCTACCAAACTCGGTTTCCGCGGGATCGGCCTCCTCACCGGTCGCATCGGCGTTATCACCCCCCTCCGAGCCCGATCCATCAGGCCCCGGAGCCGGGCTATCGGCACCGAAGTCATTGAAGCTACCGGCACCGATACGCTGGTCTTCCAACGGAGCCCGGGCAAAACGATCAGGGCCATCGACGTCACCATCGGGACTACCGCCTTCGGGATCGGAGGTCCCGTTACCGGCATCGGTGACCAGACCTCCGGGATCAAAACCATCACCCGAATCGGCTCCTTCACCGCCCTGCGCACCTCCGGCACCAAGGCCATCGCCACCGAGGTCATCACCACCACCGAATTCAGGACCGTCACCCGGGGAACCGACTCCAAAGGGCCGATCCTGAGGTCCCTGACCACCGCCATCACCGACGATCTGAACCTTCGATTCGGTCTGACCAAGGCCGCCATCGAACAGGCTTTCCACGCCCGTATCCTGAGGTTCATTGGCAAGGTCAGGCAGGCCACCATCGTTACCCGAACCCTCATCCGTGGGTGCGGGACCGACCGGATTGGTGACTGGGGGTGCGGGCAGATTCACGCTGACGTTGAAGGTCTGGGTACGGAATCCGCCACGGCCATCGGAGATTCGGAGGCTGACGCTGTAATCACCGTCAACAGGGGAGGATTTGAAACGCAGCTCGGAGCCGTTGACCACCTCGAAGAGAGCACCATCCAAACCGGGCTGGATGGCATAGGTGAAGGTGTCCGGGTCGTCGTCCCGTCCACCCAGATCCATCACCTTGCTGCCGGAAGTGACCTCCACGCTGGGCGGATTACTGAATTCGGGCAGGTGGTTGATATCAAGCGCGCCCTGGTCACGGTCAGACCCGGCTCCATCGTTGAGTTCGGCGGAAAGCTGGAACGGACCCTTGGGTGCGTCCGCTGGCGAAACATAATCCAGGGCCCCGCCGGAATTACCGGCCAGGAAGGCATCGAGATCGGCCTCGGTACCGCGCAGAACCAGGCGATCCGTGCCTGCCCCGCTGGCCACGGTGATTCCCGCTGGCAGACCCGTGACGTTCAATCGTCCCACCGGAACGCTCAGGGTAAGGGCCATGATGTCGGTGGGTGCATTGTCCACGTCATCCACCGTGATGCCCTCGCCCAGCAGCCCCAGGGTGGCTCCACCCTCGTTGACCGGACCCAGGTCAGGTACGAAGACCTCCGGCAGGTCGTTCACCGGGGTGATGGCGATGGTGCCGGTATCGTCGCCCGTCAGGCTGCCATCGGAGGCGGTTACCGTCAGCACCGCTGACCCCGGCGGCACATCGGCCGATTGCAGGTAGGTCAGGTCGGCGTTGTTGAGGCCCGCCAACAGGTTGTCGATCTGGGACTCGGTACCTGTGAGCACCACCGTACCGCTGCCGCTTCCCGTGACACCGACCCCGGTTCCACCGGCCGCGACGTTGAGTACGCCGTTGCTGACCGACAGGGTCACCGATTGGATATCCACATCGGCAACGGTATCGGGATCATCGACCGTGATCTTTCCGGTCAGGTCGAGGGGTACGCCCTCGGTGGCGGTCAGGTTCGGAACGCTCACGGTGGGCGGCTGATTCTCAGCCACGCTGATCACGGCATTGGCGGAACCGGTCTGACCGTCATCATCGGTCACGGTGAGCACCAAGGTGCGATCACCCTCGTTGGCAGGGGTGTCATCGGTATGGTCGTAACGCAATGCCTCCATGAGTTGTTCAAACTCAGAAGCGGTAACGCCCGCACCGTCGGCGGTGACCTCGATCTGCTGAGAGCCACCGTTCACGGCGATGGTGTAGGGATTTCCGCCGATGGTCACCGTTGCGGTATCCACCGTACCCGCGTCGAGATCGACGGTGGCGCTGCCGATGATGATGATCTCACCGGGGTCGGGGTCACCCGCGACCGGCGTTCCGGAATAGTCGATGACCAGCGTGGTCATCAGGTCATCGGTCGCACCGCCCGGGCCATCGTTGTCGGGCAGCACCAGGTTGTCGCTGGTGTTGCCGGAACCGGTGGTCATGAGGGGCACCGGACCGGTGCCCGCCACGAGGTCGGCGGAGTAATCAATCGACTCACCCACGTCGGCATCCTGGCCGGACAGCCCATCGCGCGGATCAAGGATCACCTGGGGCGCGTCATCGGAATCCGTCACATTCAGGTCGGCGACCGCGGTGGCGGACTGGGCACCGGGACCTCCGGTGTTGCCGCCGTCGTTGATGGTCAGGGTCAGGCTCGTATCGGGGTCAGGCGAATCGTCGGACACGTAACTGACGGCCGCGGACTCGTTGCCATCCAGCACGTCGTTGATTTCGTCCAAGGTACCCACCAGAACCACCTCGCCGTCAGACACGGGGGTCACGGCAACGGTGTTGCTTCCCTCGTCCACGCTGATCGTGCCGTCGTTCACGGACAAGGTAACCGTCACGTCACCGGTGCCCGCATCGGGATCGCTGACGCGTAGGGTACCCGCGAGATCCTGGGTGGCATTCTCGGCGATAACGGGCTGCGCATCGATGGTCGCATCCGGCGCGTCGTTGATCGGGTTCACGGTGATGGTCAGGTCCTGACTCGCCGTCAACGTGTTCGCCGGGTTCTCGTCGGTGTTGCCCAGGTCGTTCACGTTCACGTTCAACACCACCGACGCATCCGGCGTGTCCGTGTTGCCCGTGAAGATCACGTTACCCAAGGTCCCGTCCAGCAGGTCATTGAGCTCATCCAGACTGCCGGTCACCGTCACCAGCGTCGAGTCATTGCCGGTCACTCCCGTCAGACTCGTTCCCGCGGTGTCCACGCTGATGTCACCTTGGTCCGCCGACAGGCTCAGAACCATCTCAAGGTCCGCACCGTCCGCGTCCACGTCCGTGATCGACAACGGCGTCGTCAACCCACTCAGCGTCAGACCCACCTGCTCGTCCACGCTCACACTGGTGTCTCCCGACACCGTCGGCGCGTTGTTCACGTCCACAAGGCTGATGGTCACGCTGCTCGGCGCCACCGCCGTGCCGTCGTTGTCACTGCTCTCGATGGTGATCACCGGGTCGGTGCCCCCGAGCAGGTCCCCATCATGCCGGACCGTCAACGCACGGATCACCTCGTCGATGTTCGCGTGCGTCGCATCCGTCGTCGTCCAGTGCACCAGCAGGTCCGTCGCCACACCGTCGTTGCCCCCCACGATGGTGCCCACCACCGTGCCAGACACCTCCACGGTGTTCGTGTCCACCACCGAGACGTCCGACCCCGAGGCAAAGCCCAGCGTGATCTGGCTCGACAGGTAGTTGTCGCTGGACACCGTCAACGTGCCACCCTGCAGGTGCACGGTGTCATCCTGGTCGCCGATGGCCGCGTCACTGCCGTCATCGAGCAGCACCTCGCCATCACCCTCGGTGTACACCACCGTCCCACCGAGGTTGTCGATGGTCGGCCGCGGCGCATCCGTCACCACCACCGTGGCCGTGGCCGTACCGGTGTTGGTATCGGTGTCCTCCACCGTGAACGTGAACTCACGGTCCGGCGTGGTCGTCGGGGTAAGGCTCGTATGCTCGTAGCGCAGGGCCTCAAGCAGGGCTTCGAACTCCGCCTCGGTCGCGCTGGTCGGCGCACCGTTGGGCGTGAACGTGATCGTGTCCGCACCCTGATCAACGGTCACATCGAAGGCCACACCGCCCACGGTCACAACCCCGGAGGTCGCACTGCCCGGCAGTTCCTCCGCGTTCAGGTCAATGGTCGTCGTGGTGCTCGAATCACCCAGAATCAACAGCTGCTCGCCGCTCTCAAAGCTGCCGCCGTGGCCTATCGTCAGGCTCGTGATCTCGTCCGCACTGCCCGGCGTGGCATTGTCCGGCAACACCAGGTTGTCCGATCCGTCCGCCGAGGTCACGAACGATACCGGGTCACCTCCGCCTGCCGCCGTCACACCGATATCGGTCAGCGTGCTGTCGTTCGGCGCACTGTCCTCGGCATCCAGGCGGATCTCCGGATCATCGTCCACGGGCGTGACGTTGATCGCCAGGCTGGCCGAGTCGGTCAGCCCCACCGTGCCACCGGTATTGCCATCGTCGTCGATGCTCACCGTGATGCTGGTGGCCGCGTCCGGGGAGTCGTCCGATGTGTAGGTCAGGGTCGCGGAGTTCAGACCATCGAGCAGGTCATTGATCTCCTGCACCGTGCCCACCAGGGTCACCTCGCTCACGTCCTGCCCGTTGGCGGAGTTGAGCACTTCAACGTTGGTGTTGCTGCCACGGTCCAGGTTCAGGGTGCCGTCGTTCACCGACAGGGTGACGCTGACGTCACCGCTACCGGCATCCGGGTCACTGACGTCCAGCGCCCCGGCCAGGTCGAGGGCGACGTCCTCGGTCGCGTTCAGCGGGCCGGTCACGGTCGCATCCGGCGCGTCGTTGACCGGGTTCACGGTGATGGTCAGGTCCTGACTCGCCGTCAACGTGTTCGCCGGGTTCTCGTCGGTGTTGCCCAGGTCGTTCACGTTCACGTTCAACACCACCGACGCATCCGGCGTGTCCGTGTTGCCCGTGAAGATCACGTTACCCAAGGTCCCGTCCAGCAGGTCATTGAGCTCATCCAGACTGCCGGTCACCGTCACCAGCGTCGAGTCATTGCCGGTCACTCCCGTCAGACTCGTTCCCGCGGTGTCCACGCTGATGTCACCTTGGTCCGCCGACAGGCTCAGAACCATCTCAAGGTCCGCACCGTCCGCGTCCACGTCCGTGATCGACAACGGCGTCGTCAACCCACTCAGCGTCAGACCCACCTGCTCGTCCACGCTCACACTGGTATCACCCGACACCGTCGGCGCGTTGTTCACGTCCACAAGGCTGACCGTCACGGTGGACGGTGAAACGGCGGTCCCCGTGGCGTCGCTGCTCTCGATGGTCAAGGTGGGGTTGGTCGCACCCAGCAGGTCGCCACTGTGCTCCACGGTCAGGGCCTGGATAACCTTGTCGGCCTTGTCGAGCGTGGAATGTTCGTTCCACGTGATCTTGAGGTCTTCGCCCTGACCATCGGCATTGCTCACGATGGTGCCCACGACAAGACCATCGACCATCACGAGGCTGGTACTGACGACGCTGACACCCTGGTAGCCGTCGCGCAGGCCGAGGGTCACTTCGCCACCGAGGTAATCATCGGCGGAGACCGTCAGGGTTCCACCGTCGAGGTCAGGTTCACCGTGATCTGTGATCTCGGCGTCACTGCCGAAGTCAATGAGGGTCGCCG
>JBMYTL010000013.1:0-57922 GCA_049604295.1 Gammaproteobacteria bacterium | reverse complement strand
GCCCAGCAATGCCGATTTCCCCGGCAGCGCGGACAGCGTGCACGGCATGGCCGAACTCATCTTCGGTCATGTGCTGCGCCACGCGGGCATGAGTGGCTGGCCCGTACGCCTGGCCAACCCACAAAGCTGCAACACCGGCCCCCTGCCCACTCTGCGTATCAGTGGCCGCCTGCGTGGGGACGACAGTGCCGTGGCCCTGGAGTCACCGGACGCCACGCCCCTGGAACTGGCCTACGACCCGCAACTGGTGGGCAACCCGGAACCCCTGATCGCCTCCCTCGCCCACGGACTGGGCGCCGTATTGGTGGCCAGCGTGAACGAACCCCTGCCCGGTGGGCGCGACAACTGGCCCTACGTCGCCGAGGTGGCGGCCGTGGCCATGGGCTTCGGCGTCATGCAGGCCAACAGCGCCAAGATCACCGTGCGCTCCTGCGCCAGTTGCGGGCCCAAGGGCGACCGCACCAGTTTCCTGCCGGAACTGGACCTGACCTACGCCCTGGCGATCTTCTGCGTGCTCAAGGGGATTGCAGCCTCAGCGGTCACCCGCCACCTGAAGCCGCACCTGCGCGGCGCATTCAAACGATCCATGAAAGATGCCGCTCGCCGCTTGCAGGCTGGAGGCACGGTGGCACGACTCTCGGCTTGAGTTCCCTACCGGCTCCCTGAACGTGGATTAGGGAATGTGAGCCGTTGGATCGCTACACGCCCCGCGCCGCCACCCGCTCATCGCCGCCGCATGAGACCGATCAGGCCGAGGCTCATGGAAAGCAGCAGCAAAGGCGCCGGGCTGGGCACATCGACGTCGGCTCCAAAGGCATAGAGGGCACCGGCATCGACCAAGCCATCCGGGTCATTCGCGTACGACCCGACAAAGGCCCGGCTGCCGTCGGTGGCCACGCCGTAGCCGGTTGCATCACCCGTTGCACCATCACTGGCGACCAGTTGATCGATGAGCGATCCACTGCCGATATCGAACAGGTAGGCACCACCGCTGTCGACGCCGTTGTCGGCGTTCCCGTAGGCCCCCACCAGCAGGTGATTTCCATTCAGGGCGATGCTGGCGCCGAAATGCTCCGCCGCGTCACCGACGGGGGCCGAGTACTTGGCCAGCTGGGCCCCACTGATGGCATCGAACAGGTAGACCGCACCACTGTCGGCGCCCTGGTCATCATCGCCATACGCACCCACCGCGACCACGTCACCGCTCATGGCTACGGCATAACCGAACTGGTCGCCTGCCTCACCGTCGTCGGCGGTCAACTTCAGGGTCGACAGGCCGGTGGTCGTATCGAACAGGTAGACCGAACCGGAATCAGTGCCCTTGTCATCGTCGTACACCGCACCGATGGCCGCCGTGTTTCCACTGAGCGCCACGGACCAACCGAAATAGTCCGTGATCGCGGCATCGCTGGCGGTCAACTTCGCCGTCTGGTTGCCGGTCACGGCATCGAACAGGTAGGCCGAACCACTGCCGGAGGCCGCGTCATCGTCGCCGAACGCACCCACGACCACGGTGTCACCGCTGGCAGCCACGGACCAACCGAAGAAGTCACCCGCCGCCCCGTCGTCAGCCATGAGCTTCGCCCCCGGCGCACCCGTCGCGGCATCGAACAGGTAGGCCGAGCCGCTGGATACGCCCTGGTCGTCATCGCCGAAGGCACCCACGACCACGGTTGCCCCGCCAATCGCCAGAGCGGAGCCGAAGTGATCGTTGACCGCCCCATCCGCGGCAACCAGCTTCGCCCGGGCCGCAAGGCTGCTCGCATCATGGAGATAGACGGCCCCGCGGCCCTCGTCGTCATCCTTGGCACCCACCGCCAGGGTGCCAGCACCCACCGCCGCGGAATAACCGAAGCCATCCCCGGCGGTCGCATCAGCAGCGGTGATCTTCGCGGTTTCGAGAACGTTGGCCCGGGCATCACTCGGCGTGATGGCACCGCCAAGGGTGATGGAGGTCAGCAGGATGGCCGTCAGGCCGCTGAGGGTGTTCATGGGTGCTTCCAATTCCTGGGTTACCGGCTGCCCGTTGCGTCGGTCGCTGTGCCACGACCTCTTCACGCCGAATACAGCAACAACGGTGCCAGACCCGCGATAAAGCACTTATCTGCATGATTTTATTGTATTTACCTGCCCCGTTACCGCGCGAACACAGCCTGCGAATCAAACCCTGACAGTGGTAAGGAGATTGACAGCCTGCCACGTGGCGATACAGCGCCGCCCTGCCCCCGAACTTGCCCAACGGACAGGGACAGGCCACCTTTCGCGTCAAAGCCCCGCCCGCCATCCGCCGATAGCCTTCTTTTATCCTGGCTATTGGCTTCGGCCCTGGCCCTGAACACCCTCGTGAGTGCCCCGTCATGAGTGACCTGGAAAAACGCCTCGAAGACCTGGAGTTCCGTTACGCCCACCAGGAAACCGCCCTGGAGGAAATGCATGAGCTCGTTCTCAAGCAGGAACGCGAGCTCGAAACCCTGCGTATCGGGCTCAAGGAAGTGCTGCGGCGGATGAATGAGGCAGCGCCCTCGAATGTTGCCGCGGCCAACGAGGAGGCGCCGCCGCCTCATTACTGAAGGAACGAATGCCTGTTCGGGTCGGGTGGGCGACAGTTCAGCGATGCACCAACCGTTGCAGAATCACCTGGTCCGGTAAACCGGTCTCCGGCAACCCTTCGCGTTTCTGGTAGGCCAGGATCGCCTTGCCCGTGGCCTCGTCGAAACGCCCCGTTGCGGCGCCGAGATAATCACCGCTTTCGGCCAAGGCGGCCTGCAACCGCGCGAGGACCGCGTCGTACACCTGCACCGAACGTCCCCCGGCCTCGGCCGTGACCAGCAGCGCCTGTTCATCCAGAGCGCTTGTGCGCATGGAGGCGATCAGGGCCTCAGCGGCGCCGACGAAGGGGTATTTCTCGTTCTTTTCGCAGTAGGCGTCGAGGGCGGCGAGCAGGGTACCGGTGTGCTGCCAGGACGCCAGGTCGAAGGTGTTCTCACGGTGACGGTTTTCGTTGGACATCCAGCCCTGGAACCAGCCCATGAACATGTACACCTCGGGCAACTTGTTGCGCCGCGCCTTGTTGTAGTCCGCGCAGCTTTGGGCACCGACGCCTTTGATGGCGTAGCGGCCCTGGGCGTCACCGCCGTGAACGGCCGTCGTAAGGAGCAGTGAAACCGTGAGGAAGACGATGAAACGCATGGTGATCTCGATGCCGTGAAACGGCGAATGAACAGATTGGGCCGAAGCAGTATCCGGCCCGATCAGCATGATATCGGGTCGCTCGACGAGGCTGGAAACCGATGCGGCCGGGCGTGGCGCGCCAGCCCCCCAGGGACAGGGACAGGGACAGGGACAGGGACCGATTCCCGTTTGGCCCACTCTATGCAAAGCAAGGTTCAAGAGTCAGAAAAACCGCCACTTCCCACACAGGAGGCGACTCATGAACACCCTGCTCAAAGACCTGATTGAAATGATCCTTCCGCCCAAGCGTGTCGAGTTCGACTACCACGACGATACCGGACTGCATCGCGGCAGCTGCTACATACGCTGCACTCTGGCGCCCGCGAACCGCGTCATCGATGCCATGCATCAACTGGGCTACACCAACGTCCGCCTGCAATAGCGGCGTTTCGCCCTGCCGCCCCCGACACGGCCATGCCACGCCAGCGCATCTACCCCCGAGCTTTGTCGCGCAGCAGGCGGTCGAAGGTATGTGCCGCGTCCGGCCTGGGAAAACCGGGGATGTGGCCCAACCACCTCCAGCCGATCCCATCGGGGTTGCCGCCGTATACGGGGTCGGTCAGCAATGCCTCCATGAGGTAGGTCATCACGGAGGAGAGCCAGTTTTCACCGGCTTCACTGGTTTCAATGCCGCGCAGGATTTCTTCCCTGCGCCCTTCGTCCAGCGCGACGAAGCCGGACCCATGCTGCTTCCGGGACAGGTCCTCGAGCCATCGGGTGCCTTGCAGCAGGAAATCGCGTTCGGCCTTGTCGATGCTGTCGTCATCGACCACGAAACGCAGGTAGGCCAGGGCGTTGATCTCGGTCGCGCCGGGGGCACCCGCTTCGGAGGGGAACAGGTGGTTGAGCACGGCATTCATGACCGCCCACTCATCGACCTCAGCCGCCCTCAAACCCGTCGGCATGAGTGCGGCAAGACTCCCCCCGGCCAGCCCGAGCAATACCTGGCGACGGGTGAGCAACTCACCGCGCCAGGCAGTGATGGCGTCGGCCGCTGGCGCGGCATGGGCGGGTCGGTGTGGGTGACGGGCACGAATCATGCGGAGCAACCTACTTCATGGTGGGCATGACGAATTCCGGATCGCGCATGCCCTTGGGCCAGCGGCTGGTGACGGTTTTGAGCCGCGTATGGAAACGTATGCCCTCCATGCCGTGCATGGCGTGGTCGCCAAACAGCGACGCCTTCCAACCACCAAAGCTGTGATAGGCCATGGGCACGGGAATCGGCACATTGATACCCACCATGCCCACCTGGATGTCGCGGCTGAAGGCCCGTGCGGTATCACCATCCCGGGTGAAGATGGCGGTGCCGTTGGCGTAGGGGTGGGCGTTGATGATGTCCACGGCGGATGTGTAATCGGCCGCGCGTACCACGGACAACACCGGTCCGAAGATCTCCTCACCGTGTACGCGCATACCCGGCTTCACATGATCGATGATGGACCCGCCGAGGAAGAAGCCGTTCTCGCACCCCGGTGCGTCCTGCTTGAAATCACGACCGTCCAGCACCACGTGGGCTCCCTCTTGTTCCGCGATATCCAGGTATCCCGCCACCTTGGCGCGATGCGCGGCGGTGACCAGGGGCCCCATCTCCGCCGCCGGGTCGCTGCCCGGCCCGATATTCAGGGCCCGCACCCGCGGCAGAAGCCGTGCAACCAAAGCGTCGGCCACGGCATCGGTGACCGGAACGGCCACGGAGATGGCCATGCAGCGTTCCCCCGCGGAGCCGTATACC
Source organism: Gammaproteobacteria bacterium (assembly GCA_049604295.1). Taxonomy (GTDB): domain Bacteria; phylum Pseudomonadota; class Gammaproteobacteria; order JACKNK01; family JACKNK01; genus JBMYTL01. The sequence goes on along the minus strand of JBMYTL010000013.1, from coordinate 52,956 downwards.
GATCCCATGAGGGCATTGACCACGCCATCCAGGTCGGCATCGGGCATGACCACCATGTGGTTCTTGGCCCCGCCCAGTGCCTGCACCCGCTTGCCATGGGCCGTGCCGGTGGAATAGATGTGACGGGCCACGTCGGTGGACCCGACAAAACTCACGGCGGCCACTTCCGGGTGGGTGAGCAGACGATCCACCGCCTCTTTGTCGCCATGCAGGACGCTGAAGGCACCGTCAGGAAGCCCGGCCTGTTTGAGCAGCTCGGCCACCAGCAATGATGCTGATGGATCACGCTCGGAAGGTTTGAGGATGAAGGCGTTGCCGCACGCCAGGGCCACCGGCGCCATCCACATGGGCACCATGAAGGGGAAGTTGAAGGGGGTGATCCCGGCCACCACCCCCAGGGGCTCCCGCAGTGACCACGAATCGACCCCGGTACCCACGTCGGGACTCATCTCGCCCTTGAGCAGATGCGGCGCACCGCAGGCGAACTCCACCACCTCGATACCGCGGGTGATTTCACCGGCAGCGTCACCACGAACCTTGCCGTGTTCCTCACTGATCAGTTCGGCAAGCCTGCCCTTGTTTTCCTCCAGCAACTGCTTGTACCGGAACAGCACCCGCGCCCGTTCCAGGGGAGTGACCCGAGACCAGGCCGCGAACCCCTCGCGGGCGGCGGTCACCGCGCCATCGACCTCGGCGGCATCCGCCAAGGGCACCCGACGAATCACCGCGCCGCTGGCCGGGTTGTAGATATCGGACATGCGCCCGCCGGTACCGGGATGGGGGTGCCCGGCGATGAAGTGCTCCAGGGTCTGGGTCATGGTGGCCACCGCGTCGTTGTTCTTTGCAGCGCAGCCTAACGCCTGCGACGACCCGGACGGAATCCGGGGCGCACATCCCCCGCTCAGCGTGCGGCCAGGACCTCGTCGAAAATGGCGGCAAAGCCCTTCACGCCCGCGCGGCGCGAGTACGTCTCGATCACCTCGGGTTCCGGCACCGGGGCGCGGCCCACGCGGACCTTGTCGAGGAAGTCCATCAGGCCACTCTTGATGTGGTCCTTGTCATCCAGGCGCACGATGGAATCGACCCCGGCCTCGCGCAGGGTAGCCGCCGTATCCCCTTCCGGGTCGGTGAGCCCGAGGATGGGTTTGCGCACGCGGAAATACTCGTAGAGCTTGGCCGGAATCTGGTGATTGCAGTTGCTCGCCTGGAAGATCAACAGCCCCTCCACGCGGGCCATTTCGGCCAGGGCATCGCGATAGGCCACTGACGGGGCAAGGTCGATGAAATCCGTGATGGCATGCTTCTCAAGCAGCTCCGAGTAATAGTCATCACTGCCGGTGGCACGCAGAACCACCTTCAGATCACCGGGCTTGATTCGCCCCTCATCGCGCAGTTCGGCGATGGCCGCGAAGAAGTCACGTGGATCGCGCTCACTGGGATAGAGGATACCGGCATGCACCAGGGTGATGGGGCCGTCCACCGGGCCGGGCGGGTCGGAGATCGGCGCGTCGAACACGTCCTCGTCGTAGCCGTTGGCGATCTGGCCCCAGTGATGGGCCGGCAGGTCCGGGTAACGCTCCTGGTACATGCGCACGGCATGGGGCGCGGTGAAAGTCGCCTTGTCGCAGCGACGCACCGTGGCCTCCTCCACCTTGCGATAGGAGCGACGCACCACCGGGTTGGGTGGGTAAGCGTCCTCGGTCATGGAATCGCGGAAGTCCGCCACCCAGGGCAAACCGCTGAGGCGTGCCAGGCGCAGCCCCAGCAGGTGCGCACTGGCGACGGGGAAGGTGGACCAGATCAGCGCCGGTTGATGCCTGCGAATCATGCGCAAGCCGGGGAGGATGCCGCCCCAGGACCAGGTGACATAGCGATCAGGCAACGAGGTGGCGCGCAGGAAACGGCCCTTGATGGCCAGGTGGCGGGCACTGTCGAGGCCGAAAGCGCGCTCGATGGGCACCCCGGCAATACGGTCAAGCTGGTCGTCGGCGGTCTGCGGATAGGCGCGCGGCGAGATCGTCAGAATCAGCGGCTCGTAGCCGAAATCCGGCAGGTGCCGACACAGGCTGATGGTGCGCTGCATGCCGCTACTGCCGCGCAGCGGGGGCACGTGGTAGGCGATGAGCAGGACCGGTTTCATGGGGTTTCGCTCACCAACGGGAAGCCCCTGGTTCGGCCACTCAGAGATGGCGGTCGACGAAGTCCGTAAGCGAACCGACCGTCTCGAAGGTTTCCGCACTGATCTCGTCGTCGTCCACCGCGATTCCGAAATGTTCTTCAACGGCCGTGATCACGGTCACCACCGCCATGGAATCGAACTCGGGCAGCTCACCCAGCAGCGGCGTTTCAGCACCGAAACCATCCGCACGGTCCCCCAGTTGCAGGGTACGGGTGAGGATGTCGATGACGGTCTGTTGCGTGGACATGGGCGGTGGATTCGCGGCAGTGGACGTGAAGGGGCCGGTGGCAGGGGCGCGAGTATACCCCAGGGGTGGGGTTTTCGATTTGCCCGGCATTCTGCGTTTCGGAATGCGGGGACACGCGGTCAAACGTCGATCAGGGACGTCGGAGGCACGCCCATGGAGCTTGGTTTTCCACTGCACGTAGCCGCCGCGATTCACCAAGCCCCCTGCAAACTTCAGCGCTCACTCGTCCAAGGTCCGAACCCAATGCAGGGTCCACTCACTGACGCGGTTGCGCCATGGCGCACTCGAGAACGTGTGATTGGCCTCCTCCAGGGTATGGGTGGTGCCCTGCCCGACCACGCTCTGCCACTGGGGTGATCCATGCACCGTATCGAGAAACTCCGCCGCCACCAGGTCGTCGCCGCTGAGAATCCAAAGGGCACGGCCCTGATAGGCCTGCATGGCCGCGAGCATACGCCCGGGCAAGGGCCCGTCGGCCTTGAAGTGGTCAACGCGGGCCGCCTCACCCCGGGCCGACGCGCCGCCGCGCCCTCCGCCTGCCAGGGCTGAACGCACGATACCCGCGAGCGATGAGAGCGCAGTGAAGGGGTTGAGTCGGCCGGACAGCAGTTTCTTCCAGAACGCGGGATCGCCCAGTCGTTGAAGGTAGTAGTGCTTGAGACGCGCCTTGGCCAGGCCCTCCTCGGTACGCACCCATGGATTGAGTAGCACGAGTCCGCTCACGCGGGGATCCGATGGGGCGTACATCATTGCCGCGCTCGCTCCATCGCAGAGCCCCCACAACACGACGTGGCGCAGCGTCGGGTATCGCGCGACGAGGGTGTCCACGGCAGCGCGGATATCCGCGCCACAGGCCTCGAAATGCGCCGCCCCGCCCGCGCTGTCGCCCATGCCGTTGTAGTCGAAACGCAGCACTGGGACGCCGGCCGAGGACAGGTGACGGGCCAGCAACACGAACTGCCGGTGACTGCCCACGCGGTACTGGGGCCCTCCGACCACGATCACCACGCCGCTGACGGCATCCGGGTTGCCGCCGTGCAGGATGCCCACCAACCCGCCCGAGCCTCCGGGGAAAACCAGGGCCTGTTCAGGCCCACGCTCATTCGAAGGACTCATGGGGCAGCGCCCTCCACCGGCTTGGACGCCGCCAACGCCGCTGCCGCCGTTGCCGTAGCGGCCACCAGGTCCGGGCAATGGGCGATTTCCACCGTCGACCAGAACGGATCGCAGATCAGCTGCCGGACCTCCAGCGGTACCCCCGCCTCGCGCAACTCATCCATGGGGCGTTGCCGGGCCGGCGGCATCTCATCGGTCGGCTGCGCGGGCAACTCGAACCACAGCACGGGCGTCCCGCTGGGCGTGCTCAAGCGGGCCTCATCCAGCGCGGCGGCCATTTCGGGATGCAGCCCGTAGCCCGCAATCTCCAGGGTCTGCCCGTTCGCGAGGGCGGCCTTGAGGTCCTTGAGCGATTCACCGCCCTTACCCGCACCCGTTGCCATGGCCGCCGCCAGCCGCAAACGCAGAAATTGCTGCAGGAACAGGCGGCCCGCGGTGACCGGTTGCCAGAACAATAACCATGCCGCACCGCATGCCGCGGCGCTGTCCGCCGCCAATAACGCGCCGGTACGCAGGCCCATCAATCCCAGTGCATCCACACCGGAGGCGCGCAGGTAACGGCTGGCCCTGTCGACGTCATCGAGCCACCGCGTCCAGGTTGCCTCACCGTGGTCACCCCCGGAATCGCCCGTCCCCCAGGGATCGAGCATGAGCACATCCAGGCCCGCCGAGGCCATGGCTCGCGCACTCTCGCTGAATATGTGGCGTGACTTGTTCATCTCTTCGGCGAAGCCCGGCAGCATCAGCACACCGCGACCGGTAGGCGTGTCGGGATGATGGTGAACGCAGAACAACGGCCCCGACGCACCGTCGATGAACAAGGGCTCGATCTCAGACATGGGCGTGGAATCGGCCAATCCGCGGGCTGGTCCGTAACGGATGACTCACATGGCCCCCCATGGGAAACGGTTATGGAATACGGTGATGACCAACGCTTATCAACAGCTATCAGGGAAGCGAAGTTTCGGAATTGCAGTTTTGAACGCTTTCCCGGGCGACGAGTATGGAACAATACCAGCCGTCCGCGCTCCATGGCGTGGAACTCAGGTATCCGCCCCGGGACACCAAACCCTGTGCCCCTTGGTTGGCGGCGGACCGATGAAAGCAACGACAAAAAACCGGATCTCATCTCTATGGGCGGCATTTGCGGTTGGACAGGCCTCAGTGACATCGGCGCCACTCCTCAGGCGCCCCACGCAGGCAATGTACTGGCGGCCATGGCCCGCGAACTCACCCGCTTCGACGATACGGTGGCCGAAACCGCCGTTACGGCTGACGCGGCCATCGCCGCCTGCGGCCACGAGTCGGTCAAGGCCTGTTACCACGCTGCCGATGGCCGCACCGGGGCCCTGGTCGGGCAGGCCTGGTTCGCCGGTGCGGCGGCCGACCTGGAAACCCTGCACAGGGCGTGGGCCGGGGAAGGCCCCGACATGCTGCGGCGGCTCAGCGGGCACTTCGCTTTGGTACTGCTGGACGGCAAAGGCGGTGGGCTGTTCGCCGTCGACCGCGTAGGCAGCCGCCCCCTGATACTCGCGCCCCGGGAGCAGGGCGTGGTGTTCGGCAGCAGTTCGAGCGCCATCAATTGTCACGGCGCGATCAAGCCTGCCCTGCGTACCCAGGCCATCATGGACTTTCTGTTCTTCCACATGGTCCCCGGCCCCGGCCGGGCGTGGGAGGGGCAGATCCTCCTGCAACCGGGGCAGTTCGCGGAGTTGGAGCAGGGGCAGTTGCGCTTCGACCATTATCACCAGCAGGAATATCGGGAAGACGTGCGTGAGTCCTTCACGCCCCTGCGTGAGGAGTTCCGCACCCTGCTGCGCGATTCAGTGGCTCGCGCCGTGGACGGCCGCACCACCGGCTGTTTTCTCAGTGGAGGCACCGACAGCTCCACCGTGGCAGGCATGCTCGGCAAGGTAACGGGAGCCCCAGCGAACACCTTCTCGATCGGTTTCGAGGCGGACGGGTTCGACGAGATGGAGTACGCCCGGATCACGGCCCGCCATTTCGACACCCGGCACACCGAGTACTACGTCACACCCTCGGACATCGTCGACATGGTGCCGCGTATCGCCGCCATCTATGACGCCCCCTTCGCCAATTCCTCGGCTGTGCCGGCCTATTTCTGCGCGCAACTGGCGCGCGAGACCGGTATGGACCTGATCCTTGGCGGCGACGGCGGAGACGAACTGTTCGCCGGCAACAAGCGTTACGCGACCCAACGGGTGTTCGCAGTGTACGACGCCCTCCCCGGCCCGCTGCGCGCCGCCCTGGGCGCAAGTGTGCGCAACTTCCCTCTCGCCCGCGGGTTCTGGCCCATCCGCAAGGCACGCAGCTATGTGGAGCAGGCCGCGGTGCCCATGCCCCAACGCCTGGAAACCTACAATATCCTGCACCGCGAGGGCCTGGACGCACTTTGCACGCCCGCATTCCTGGCCGCCGTTGACGCGGGTTCACCCGATGAGCAACGCCGCGTGGTCTACGACAACGCACACGCTGACACCATGCTCAACCGCATGCTGGATCTGGACCTCAAGTTCACCCTGGCCGACAACGACCTGCCCAAGGTCAGCCGCATGTGCGAGCTCGCCCGCATCGGCGTCAACTACCCGATGCTTGACGACGGACTGCTGGACTTCGCGGCGCGCCTGCACCCGGATTACAAGCTCAAGGGGACACAACTGCGCTGGTTCTTCAAAGAGGCCCTGCGCGGCTTCCTCCCCGACGAGACCCTGAGCAAGTCCAAGCAGGGCTTCGGCCTGCCTTTCGGGCTTTGGGCCAAGAACCACAAACCCCTCAATGAACTCACCGGCGACAGCCTTGAAACCCTGAAGCGGCGGGGCGTCATCAATCCGGAGTTCATAGACACGCTCTGGAACACCCGCATGGCCGACCACCCCACCTACTACGGATCGACGGTGTGGCTGCTCATGACCCTCGAACAGTGGTTGCAGCAACACGCGCCGGACTGGTCCGTCTGAGACCCCTCGGGGGTCCGCGCTCGATCTCGGAGATCGACACCCCCGGGTCAGCGCGCTGACCGCGCTGACCGCGCCCCCTGCTCAGGCCCGCTCGGCTGCATCCGGGTCCACGACATCAGGCCGTGTCAGCAGGGCGTTCTGACACATGCGGGCCATGAAACGCGTATGCCCCGGGTCCCAGGGTCTGAAGCGCGGTATCTGCATCAGGTCACCGCCTGCCCGGAACGCCCCGTGGGATGTGCTCACCGCGGCGTCCATCCCCAAACGCCCCATCATCGCCACATGCTCCGGCCCGTAATGCTTTCCCGGGCGTCCCACGGGGTAAGCGAACAAGCCCACGCGCTGCCCCAGGCGCTCCTCCAGCCAGTCCCGGCCCGCCGCGATTTCCGCCTCGGCTTCGGTCGCGGAAATCTCGCTGAGAATCGGATGGGTCATGGTATGGCTGCCGATTTCCATCCCCCCATCACGCAGCGCCCCCAGTTGCCCAGCGGACATCATCAGGTCGCCCGGCAGCGCGTCACCCATGCGCCGCTCGATCTCGTCGACCACCTCCAGGCGTTGCGCGCGGGGACGCGCCTTGAGATCCGCAAGAAGCGCGAACAAGGCCGGAGCGCGGTCGGCTTGCGCGTTGATCTCCACCGTACCGAGGCCGATGTCGGTCCAGTCATGGCGACCCTCGGGCAGGACACGCAGGGCCTCGGTCACGCTGTCGTTCCACATGCGCCCGCCGTCGAGATAGCCGGGCGTGATGAAGAAAGTAGCCGTCAGACCGAGGCGTTTCAGGATGGGCAGGGCACGGCTGACATTGGACGCGTAGCCGTCGTCGAAACTCACGCAGGCACTTCGCGCCGGCAGCGTGCCCGCGCGCAACCGCGCCACGGCCTCCCCCAGGGGCAGGACGCGGTACACCGATGACAACCAACGCATCTCCTGCTCGAAGCGCGCCGCGTCGGGTTCACCCGGATTGAGCGGATCGGGCCGCTCCACGATCCGGTGGTAGATGAACACCGTCAGGCGCGCACGCGCGCCACCCGGTGACGCCAGGGACGAGGCCAGCGACCACAACCTGTTCAATGCCGTTTCCTTTGCATGGGTCCGAACCCCGGAGGCAACGAGCGCCCCCCCGAACGCGGACGCGCGGGCGCCCCACTGGTGGGGGACGCGGACGTGTCCGCGGCGGGCGGCATCGCCCCCCCGGTCGGTTCCGGCCGACGCCCCGCGCGCACGCCCGACGGTATGCCACGGCCGTTGCCGCGTCCCGGTGGCGTGCCCGGAGACGCCGGACGAGGCCGCGAAACGGGATCAAACACCGGTTTCGGGGATTGCGCGGGCCCGGCCGGAGGCCCTGCTGAACCTGCGACCGCACCGGGGGGCGCGGCGGGAGTTGCCGTGCCCTTCGCATTGGGCGCCCCCTGGGCGACGCCCGGTGACGGTACCCCGGGCCGCGCCAGGCCCGGTTGGGGCAAGGGCGATGGCCGTGCCGGACCACGCGGAGGGTCCTTCACCGATGGCGGCCCGGTGCCGAACCCGGCGGCACCCCCCATGGGTGGCAGGGCACTGGATTTCTGGGCATTGAGCCGTTCCAGGGTCTCCACCACTTCGCGTTTGGTCAGGGCGACGATGCCGACGATGTGATAACTCCAGTCCCAATAGCTGAGCCCGAGGAATGCCCCTCCCGTCGCGAAACCCACCAGACTGACCTCGATCATGGCACCCAAGGTGCCTGCCCAGGCGAGCTCGGGGATCCCCCTGGATTTCTTCACGATCCATCGGCACATGAAGAACGTGGAGAAGGCCATGAGCAGGTAGAAACTCAGGCCGACGAATCCGTGCTCACCCAGGATCTTGAAATAGATGCTGTGCGCGTCGTGGACGAAATCCGGGTAGGGCGAGTACTTCGGGAACAAGGAGTAGTGAAAGCCCCTGAAGCCCAATCCCTCGAGGGGTTTATCCGAGGCGGCATTCCAGGCATACCACCAGGCGCTGATGCGCCCCATGGCGGATCGGTCCTGCTCATAGTTGTCGATGGTGTCCATTCGATCGAACCAACGATCGGGCATCATCATGAGTACCAACGGCGTCGCGACCACGATGGCGAGACCGGTCTTGAGCTTGTAGCGGCTCTTCAACCACAACCAGCCGAGCATGGCCGCGATGGCCAACAGCGCACCACGCGAGTAGGACCCGATGGCCGAGATACCGCACAGGAAGATGGTCGCCAGAATCAGGTAACTCGCCCACTTCTTCGTGTACTGGGTGCGCAGGTAGATCAGGATCGGGATACAGCAGATCAGTGCCAGGGCCAGTTCATTGTTGCCCTCAAGATACGTCTCCTTGGGCCCCCAGACCTTGGCGCTACCCGCCGTCAGCACCGTGAATATGCCGCCCTTGAAACCGTAGAAGGCGATCGATCCGGTGATAACGGCGAGCAGGATGGTGATGCGCTCCCGCCCCCAGCACACCATTATCGTCACCAGATTCAGCAGCTGGATCTTCATCACCTTGTCCCACTGCGACCACGACTTGCTGTCGAAGGCGAAAACCGACGTCACGTTGAACCAGAACACCAGGGCCAACAGCCAGATCATGTTGGTGTACATGGGCAGGCCGCGTCTTTGATGGGGGTTGGTGACGAAGGCCAGCAGGGTGCAGGCGGCGATCATGGCCGCGAAGGGCATGGAATATGCAAATCCCCAACCCATGCGGTGTGGGTTCATGTACGAGATCCACGCCCACATGAAAGCCCCGAGATGAGGCCTCGTGAGGATGTACGGCAAGGAGCCGAGCACGATGAGTGTGACGAGAAGATCGCGCATGGGGCGGGATCAGAACCCTGGGAGTTGGGTGGGGGCCCGATGGCCGGGTGGAATGATAACAGTCCAAATGCGACCGGGATGCCGCCGGGGCGTTGAGGGAGCGCCCGCCAAACGTGCCCGGGCGCCCGACCGGGCCGCGAATTTCGTCAGGCACGCGCGGGAAGAGCACCGACGTCGCTCAGGTATAACACGGTGGGACCGATCACCCCGAGAGACGTTCCCATGTTCGGATTCGGAAAGAAACCCAGTCTTCCCTCCGCCGACGAGGCCCTGCCCGGGCGAGACGCGGCCATGGCCGTAACGGGGCCGCACTTCGTCAACGGACACCCCATCAAGCCGCCATTTCCCGGGGGCATGGAACGGGCCCTGTTCGGGCTGGGGTGTTTCTGGGGGGCGGAGCGACGCTTCTGGCAGACCGAAGGCGTGTACAGCACGGCGGTGGGTTACGCCGGCGGGCATACCCCGAACCCCGACTACCGCGAGGTCTGCACCGGCATGACCGGACACAACGAGGTGGTCCTGGTGGTATTCGATCCAGGGGTTGTGAGCTATGCGCAGTTGCTCAGCGTGTTCTGGGAGTCCCACGACCCGACCCAGGGGATGCGTCAGGGAAACGACGTGGGCACGCAGTACCGATCGGGCATCTATACATTCGATGACCGCCAGAGAAGTCTCGCGGAGGCATCGAAAGCGACCTACCAGGGCCGCCTCGGGGACGCGGGCCACGGGGCTATCACCACGGAAATCCTGCCCGCGCCCGAGTTCTACTACGCGGAGGAATACCACCAGCAGTATCTGGCCAAGAATCCCGGTGGATACTGCGGCCTGGGCGGCACAGGTGTGTCCTGCCCCGAAGGACTTATCGCCGATGTCTGAATCCATCCTCTGGTATGTCCACGACCCCATGTGCTCCTGGTGCTGGGGTTTCCGCCCGGCCCACGACGCTTTGCTCGCCGACCTGAACGGCGCGGTGCCGGTGCGCCGTCTGCTCGGCGGACTGGCCCCGGATTCGGAACATCCCATGGCCGAGGACATGCAGGCATACCTACAGGACACCTGGCGTCGTATCCAAACACGGGTGCCGGGTACCCGTTTCAACTTCGACTTCTGGACGAACACCACACCGCGTCGATCAACCTGGCCCGCCTGCCGCGCTGTGATCGCCGCCCGCGCCCAGGATCCATCGCTGGATGACGCCATGGTCCATGCCATTCAGCGGGCCTACTACCTGGAAGCACGCAACCCCAGCGATCCCGATACCTTGACGGAATTGGCCGCGGGACTCGGTATCGACACCGCTGCATTCAGCACCGCCATGAATTCCACAATGGTGCGGGAAACCTTCGCCCAGGAACGCGAATCAGCGCGCATTCTGGGTGCCCATTCATTCCCCAGCCTGGTGCTGGAGGCAGGCGGAACCCACCACCCCATTTCCATCGATTACACGCGGCCGGAGGCCATGTCCGCCCAGATTCACAGCGCCCTGGCGGGTTAAACGCCATCGCCGCCCCTGTAGGCCTGTGCCCCCCCGCGGACTCCCGCCTGGGGCTCAGCAGCCTTCGGGCACCAGATCGATCCGGTCTTCCTGGTTGGGTACCAGGCACAGAAAGCTGAACGGCTCCTCGCCAACACTGCGGTACCAATGGGGTGAGCCCGCCGGAATGAACACCACGTCTCCAGCCTTCACGCGGTAGGTCTCGCCGTCGATCCCCACATCGGCCGCACCGGTCAACACGAACTGCTCGTGCTCGACCGTGTTGGTGTGGGTGGGCATCGAACCACCTGGGGCCATGGTGAAGCGGCGCATGGCGAAATGCGGGGCGTGATCGGAGCCGATCAACACCTGCATATCCGTGGCCTCGCCCGCCTTCACCTCGGTGCGGGGCATATCGTCGGCGGTGACGACACGTGGTGTGTTCATGGATTCATCCTCCCGGCACTTGGTTGGCTTCTCTTATGACCGCGCGACAGGCCTGCCGGACTGATGCGGAAAAAACGCACGCGGAACCGACCCCTGCGCCTTACTCGGCGCTGGCCTGCTTGGCGTTGGCCTGCTTGGCGTCGCCTTCGTAGATCAACATCGGCTTGGTGCCATTGTCGATAACGCCAGCGTCGATAACCGCCTTGGTCACCGATTCCATCCGCGGCAGCTCGTACATGATGTCGAGCAGGGCGTTCTCCATGATGGTGCGCAGCCCGCGTGCCCCGGTCTTGCGCGCCATGGCCTTCTTCGCCACGGCACTCAGGGCCTCGGACAGGAACTCCAGGTCCACGCCCTCCATTCGGAACAATTGCGCGTACTGCTTGACCAGGGCATTGCGCGGCTCGGTGAGGATACGCAGCAGCGCCGCCTCATCCAGTTCGCGCAAGGTCGTGAGGACAGGCAGGCGGCCGACGAATTCAGGGATCAGGCCGAACTTGATGAGATCGTCAGGCTCCACCTCGGAGATCAGTTCGTCGGTGCGCTTGGCGTCTTCCTTCGATTTCACGGCCGCGGAGAATCCGATACCCGATTCCTCGGAGCGCTGGCGGACCACGTCCTCCAGGCCGGCGAACGCCCCCCCACAGATGAACAGGATGTCGCGCGTATCGACCTGCACCATCTCCTGCTGCGGGTGCTTGCGGCCACCCTGGGGCGGTATGGAGGCCACCGTACCTTCGACCAGCTTCAGCAGGGCCTGCTGGACCCCCTCGCCGGATACATCGCGGGTGATGGACGGGCTGGCGGACCGGCGGGTGATCTTGTCGATCTCGTCGATGTAGACGATGCCCCGCTGGGCACGCTCCACGTCGTAGTCGCATTTCTGCAGCAGCTTCTGGATAACGTTCTCAACGTCTTCGCCCACGTAACCCGCCTCGGTGAGGGTGGTGGCGTCGGCTATGGCGAAAGGCACGTCCAGCAGGCGTGCGAGGGTCTCGGCCAGCAGGGTCTTGCCCGAACCGGTAGGGCCGATCAGCAGGACGTTGGACTTCGATATCTCCACGTCGTCCTTGCCACGGCTGGCATTGAGGCGCTTGTAGTGGTTGTAGACGGCCACCGAGAGCACCTTCTTCGCCGCTTCCTGGCCGATGACGTACTCGTCCAGGGTGGCATGGATCTCCCGTGGCACCGGCAGGCGTCCACTGCTCTCTCCGGTCGCCTCCTCGAGGGTCTCGCGGATGATGTCGTTGCACAGATCCACGCATTCATCGCAGATGTACACCGAAGGCCCGGCGATCAGTTTGCGTACCTCGTGCTGACTCTTGCCGCAGAAGGAGCAATGCAGGGTCTCGCCACTGCCGGTTCCGGAGCCACCAGAACCCTTGGAATCCGATCCGGGCTGAGAACCTTCGTCGGTGCCGTTGCCGGAATTGTCGTTGGAATCACTCATGAAAATGTCTTGTACGGATGTCGTATCGGTTTGACCGGCCGCGCGTGGCCCGTCGTGCAGGTTGAGGCGAGTCTACACAAGGCGCGCCGGGCACGCCGATGCGGTTCCCGTGGAAATTGGCCATCAGTCAGGCACCCGGCGATTTTCTATACTCGACTCACCATGTTCGGTCGAGCACGCCCCATTCCCCCCGCACGGCACCCTCGCGCACCCGCTACCCGGGCCACGCTGATACTGGCCGCCGTGCTTATCGCCCAGCCAGTCACGGCGGGTCGCTTCGAAGAGGGATACGCCGCGTTCCGAGCGGGTGATGGCGCCCGGGCCATTGCCCACTGGTCGCCCCTGGCCGAGGGAGGCAACGTCGACGCCCAGGTGCATATCGCCTACCTGTACCGCCGGGGCGTGGGCGTTCAAGCCGACCCGGAGCGCGCCTTCCACTGGTATCGGCGCGCCGCGCTTCAGGGTAGTGCCGACGCACGCTACGAGCTGGCGCTGATGTACGAACTGGGGATCGGAACGCCCGCCGACATTGACGAAGCCCAGTACTGGTACGGACTGGCGACCGAGGAAGCCTGCCCCGGTGAACTGAGCAGCAGTGGCGGCCTGGTGGACTGAACCCGATGGATACGACGGCCGGGGAGAGCGGCTGGCGGTTTCAGGTTCGAACCGCCTGACCGGGTGGGTCGGATTGGCGTCGTGGCCACCCACGAACACGGGCGGGGAACGCTCCGCCGGACAGATCACCACGGCGTCACCGTGCCGTTCAGACGACCGGTGCGCCGTCGGCGGGGCAATCAGAATTTGACGTTGGCCTGTACGCTGAGGATATCCACCGTGGCCTCGTAACTGCCGGTGAGGGTGTGGTTGGACGTAAGGGGCGAGGCATTGTTGATTCCGATGTCATCCATTTCGATGTGGGTGTAACCGGCATCGATGCTGAAGGTCGGGGAGACACGCCAGGTCGCACCGACACTGAACCAGTAGCGGTTCTCGTCGGGCAGACGCGCGGTCTGGAGCGCATCATTTTCCACGGGCGATTCATCGAAGGCCCAGCCCGCGCGCAGTGTCAGGTCCTCACGGTAGTCGTATTCCACGCCCAGACCGATGCGGTAGGTGTCGTTCCACTGCAGGTCGAGGGTGCGATTGCGGGCTGGCGCACCAACGAACTCGATCTCGATCTGCTGCACGTCGCTCCAGGTATAGAAGCTCACATCCGCCGAGACGCGCACCTTGGGCGCCACCTCGGTCACCACGCCGATGGAGTACACGTCAGGCAGGTCCAGCTTCGCGGTGACGTCGTTGTTGCCGGTCACCCCCGCGCAGAACGCGTTACCCGCGCAGCCAGCGGAGCGCTCGAAGCGGGCTTCACCGCTGAGGTCGTAATCCATTCCCTGGCGCCAACTCAAGCCGACGCGCGTGGTGTCGGTCGGTTCGTAGATCAGACCCAGGTTGAGACCCCACTGCTCGTCCTCGCCAGTGATGGTGAGACTGGTGTCGTTGGCGGCGACACCCGCTCCTCCGAGGGCACCACAAGACGCAACCACCGGGGCGCCGAGCGCCGATGCGGCGGCTGCGCAGGCGGCGAACGAATCCACCTTGTTGCCCAGGGAGACCTCGAAAGTCTGGTAGTTGAGCCCGCCACCGACGGACCACTGGTCGTTGACCTTCCAGCCCAGGGCGAGGTTGTAGTTGAAGGTTTTGATCTCGTTGTCCACCGCGTGGTAGCGGCCCACCCACTGCTCGTTGTACTTGGTGGACAGGCCGAAGGGCACGGTCACGCCAAATCCAGCAACCAGGGTGTCGCTAACCGGGATGCTGGCGTAGAAGTTGGGAACGGCGGCCGGTGGGTCGTTTTCGGCATTCGCGCCACCGAGAGCCGTGGGCACGATGGTCAGGGTCTGGTTGAGCTGTGATCCGCTGTTACTGAACTCAGCGGACGGGGCAATCCCGTGTGCGACGACCGCCACATGGACACCGTCATTGAGCGCCGTCATTCCCGCGGGATTCGAGTTGACCGTGCTGACGTCCCTGGCCTGTGCAACCTCACCGGCGAAGGCCTGGCCAAGTCCGCTGGCGCTTTGCTCAGCGATATAGAAACCGGCTCCCTGAGCCGAACCCACAACCGACATCCCCACCAGGACCATCGGCCAGTACTCAAGCTTCAATCGCATTGCGTGTTACTCCCCTCACACGTCTCCCGCGGCCATGGCTCAGCCGGGGCTTTTTTAATGATGACGCGAGTGTAGCAGCACCCGTCCCGTGATGGCCCAATCGTTATGGAGCGCGGCCTTATCAGGCGGGCCGGGTTGGGCGGGGCGTGTGGGAAAAAAGGGCGGGCGCGCTCGAACGGCGCGCGGGGTTTGCGCGAAGGGGTTCGCGTCAGATGTGCAGCGCCGAGGTGATGACCTCTTTGGCGACGAAACTCACGATTCCCAAGCCCAGGGAGAAGAACAGCACGAACGTTCCATAACGACCGGCCTTGGATGTCTTGGCCATGTCCCAGACGATGAACAGCATCAAACCGATAAGCCCGCTGACACAGACGGTGAGGGCGATATCTTCGAATTCTTTGATACTCATGGGCTCGGCCTTTCATGAGCCGGATTGCTCATGCGCGGTGGGGTATTTCAGGGGCGCGCGCACCCTAGGGTTTGCCCGGACGGCTGAAAATGACATATGTCAATTCTTGCGAAACCAGCCGCCGCGTCGGATACGGTCGACGTCGTTCCCGGAGCGCACGCGGCGCTGATAAGCTTCGCGCACCGATCCCCGCCCCCCCTCTCTCGCCCCTGATGAGCTCTCCCATGGCCCCGGCCCCCGTGGACCCGCCGCCCATTGTCCAGGCACGGGCACTGCGCAAGCGTTACGGGGAGTTCACCGCGGTGGACGGAATCGATTTCGAGATCAGCCCGGGCCAGTGCTTCGGTTTCCTCGGCCCCAACGGCGCGGGCAAAACCACGACGCTCAAGTTGATCCTGGGTCGGCTGGCGGTCAGCGCGGGCGAGCTGCGGGTGTTCGGACAGGATGTGACCTCGGACACCACGACAATCCGCGCCCGCACCGGCGTGGTGCCCCAGATCGACAACCTGGACCCCGATTTCACCGTCTGGGAGAACCTCGAGGTTTACGGTTCGTTTTTCGGCCTGGGTCGCAGCGAGATGCGCGAGCGTATTCCGGGCCTGCTGCGGCTGGTGGAACTGGAGTCGCGCTCCCACCACCGGATCAACCAGCTTTCCGGTGGGATGCAGCGCCGCCTGACCCTCGCCCGCGCCCTCATCAACGACCCGGAACTGGTGGTCCTGGACGAGCCCACAACGGGCCTGGACCCCCAGGTCCGCCATCTCATGTGGCAACGTCTTCGCCAACTGGTCCGGGACGGTCGCACCCTGATTCTCACCAGTCACTATATGGAGGAGGCCGAGCGGCTCTGTGACCACATCGTGATCATCGACCACGGACGGGTGCTGGATCAGGGCAGCCCGACCGAGCTGATACGCCGCAACGTTGAGCGCGAGGTGATCGAACTGCGTTCAGGACGCTGCGATGGACTGGAAGCAATGTGTGCCCTGCCGGGCGTGCGCACCGAATCCCTCGGCGAATCAATCCTCCTTTACAGCGACGAGGCCCGCCCCCTGCTCAACCTCTTGGAAGGCCAGACCGGGGTCAGCTATCTGCACCGCCCCGCCGACCTGGAGGATGTTTTCCTGCGCCTGACGGGCCGGGAGTTGCGCGAATGAACGGCTACCAGCTGCCATCCCTGCGTCCCCGGGCGCTGGCCATGTTCCGACGCAACATGCGTGTTTGGCGCAAGCTGATCGGCCCCGCCATCCTGATGAACTTCGGCGAGCCCATGATCTATCTGTTCGGGCTCGGTCTGGGCCTGGGTTTCTTCATCAACCAGATATCAGGCATGAGCTACCTGGCCTTTCTGGCCACGGGCATCATGGCCTCGTCGACCATGAACAGCGCCTCCTTCGAGGGCATGTATTCCGTCTACACCCGCATGGACCCGCAGCGGACCTACGATGCCTTGCTCGCCACCCCCCTGGACATCGATGACCTGATTGCCGGCGAAATGCTCTGGTGCGGCTTCAAGGCCATGCTCAGCGGCACGGCGATCCTGCTCGTGGCGGCGGTGCTGGGAGCGGTGGAGAGTTGGAGCGCCGTACTCACCGTGCCCGTATTCCTGCTCGCGGGCCTGTGTTTCGCGGGGCCCGCCATCGTCATGAGCACCCTGGCTCCGGGCTACGACTTCTTTCAGTACTACTTCACCCTCGTGATAACCCCTATGCTCATGCTGAGCGGCGTCTTTTTCCCCATGAACGCCCTGCCCGACCTCGTCCAGGTCATCGTCTACGCCCTGCCACTGCCCCACGCGGTTGAGTTGATCCGCCCACTGGTCACCGGGTCCTGGCCCGCAAGCCCGCTGCTCAACATCGCGGTAATCGGCGTGTACACCCTGGTCGGATTTTACGCGGCAGTGGTTTTTGCCCGCAGGCGCTTCGAGGCATGAGTGCCACGGCTGCCACACGGGTCCTTTCCTGGGCCGAATGCGATCAGGAGGCGCTGCGGGCAGTGCTCGCGCGGTACGGCCTGGAGGTTCACGACAGTGACGCGGACACGGACATCCCCGGCAGTTTCTGGGGGGACGAGGAAGCCGGTTTGATCGGCAATGTGTTGTACGCCCGCGCAGACACCCCGGTGCATTCGATCCTGCACGAGGGCTGCCACTACATCTGCATGGATGGTGAGCGCCGCGACGGCCTGCACACCGACGCAGGTGGCGGATACGACGAAGAGAATGGTGTCTGTTACCTGCAGATCCTGCTCGCCGGACATCTGCCCGACATGGGCCGCGCACGTATGTTCGCGGACATGGATGCCTGGGGTTATTCCTTCCGCCTGGGGTCCGCCCGGGCCTGGTTCGAACAGGATGCCGAAGACGCGCGGCAGTGGCTGATCGATGCGGGCATTCTGTCGAACCGGAACGAATTGAGCTGGCGCATCCGTCCGTGAAATCGGCAGGGTGCCCGAGCCGCCATGGCTGACCTGCCCGCCTGGCAATACCTCGCCATTGCGCTGATCTTCGTCTGGGGCGGCTTCGTCCGCTCGGGGCTGGGCTTCGGCGGCGCCGCCCTGACCATGCCGCTGCTCATGCTTTTCCTGGACAGCCCGGTGGTGATCCTGCCCATCATCGCCGTGCACCTGCTGTTCTTCGGCGCCTTGACCCTGGGCGGCAACCTGCACGCCATCGATTGGCCCTATCTGCGCCGCTCCCTGCTCACCATGATGCCCGGCAAGCTCATCGGCGTGTTCGGCCTGCTGACCATGCCTGGGGACTGGCTGATCCTCATCATCTACGCCGTCACCGCCGTGTATGCCTTCATGTATGTGTTCGGCTGGAAGTTTCACAGCCACTCCCGGGCTGCTGACGCGGCCCTGCTCAACGTCGGTGGCTACATCAGCGGCACCTCGCTCACGGGCGCGCCGCTGATCATCACCGTCTATGCCCGCAACGTCGCCCGCGAAAAACTGCGCGCCACCCTGTTCGTGCTTTGGATCATCCTGGTGCTGATCAAGCTCGGTGCCTTCGTCGCCACCGGTACGGACCTGCAACTGATTCACCACCTCTGGCTGCTACCCTGCGCGGCCATCGGCCACGTGCTCGGCCTGCGCCTGCACCGGCGCATCCTCGAACTGGGCGAGGAAGGGTTCATGCGCTGGATCGGCGGTGCCCTGCTGTTGATCACCGTATTGGGTGTGATAAACACCCTGAGCAATCACTAACGGAAGCCCGTCCATGATCGACGCCGTCGAAAAGCACTTCCAGAACCGGGGCGAGGCCCCGGAGTTCCTCATGGAAATGCGCTGGATCGCCCGCCACCTGCCGGCGGACGCCAGCGCGGTGCTGGACATGGGCTGCGGCAACGGGTCGCTGTTCCCACTGCTGGGTGCCGAGCGCACCGTGGGCCTGGATTACCTGCCCGAAGGTCTGGACGTCACCCGGGAGCGCTTCCCCGACACGCCGTTGATTTGCGCCGATGCATCGAAGATGCCCCTGCCCGACGCCCGTTTCGACGCCGTGGTCTCCCAGCACGTCATCGAACATGTGCCCGACTACGCCGCCGCCCTGCGCGAAGTGGCGCGGGTACTGAAACCCGGCGGCATCATGATCATGCTCACCCCCAACGACCTGTTCACCGACCCCAGCGTGTTCGAGGACCCCACCCACCTGAAGATCTTCAAACCCCGGGAACTGGCCGCCGTATCCGAACAAGCGGGTCTCGACACCGTGGACCTGCGCACCCTGGGCCTGCCGCACCTGAAGGACAACGCGCCCCTGCCCGGCACTTGGCGTATCCGCCGCGCCATCATCCGCCGCGCAGATACCCTCGCGGCATTACCGGGCCTGCGCTGGCAGGGTCAGACCCTGTGCCTGGCGGCGCGCAAACCTTGAATATCCGAACCGAACGAAACGCCGGTCACACAGAGTCAGGCCGTCACTGGATATCAGGCGGCGGCCGCACATAGGGCGGCTCGAGGTTCGCGGAGGACTCCTCCTCCATCTCCAGAATGTCTCCGATGGTCCGTCGGTACCGGTTCTCGCAGGCCACCTTGTCCCAGATCCTCTTGCGCGCTTCGCATGCCTCTTCAGTGTCGTCGCGCAGCGATAGATCATCCCGCGCCAGCTCCTCTACGCGCTCCTTGTATGTGATGGCACGGTCATGCCATGCCAACCGTGCCAGTCGGTTCAGCATGCGCAGGTGAGACAAGTGGTCCTTCAGCGCTTTGTCGACCCGCAATTGCGCATAGTGAATGGCGCCGAAGCTCGAAATGAAGGACATGAGAGCGGCGATGGTGACCAAGGCCGCCATGTGCCAGGTTGTCTCGTATATGGGTGCGCGCTGTGGATCGGGTGTCAGCTCAAGCCCCGGCTGCCCGAGTATGGTTTTCAATGCGATATAGGCGGCCACGTCGAGCACGCCCGCAATCAGCAGTGATTCCACGAGGTCCGATGCCCGCTCATGGTCACGGACGAAATAGGTGGTGGTGAATTCGATGGCAATCAGCGCAATGAGCAGGCTTTCAAACAGGCCAAACGCAAAGAAGGTATAGATGTAACCCTCGCCATCGCACATCAGGCTGATGATCTCGTCATACGTTCCCTCGGGCAGGGAATAAAAATCCTCGAGAGCTCCGAACAAGGCCAACGCGAAGGCCAGGAAAAACACGATCAATGTGTGGCGAATGTACTGATCGGTGGTGTCGGGCTCGGCCCAGGGCTCCCATTTCGCCCATTTGAAATCCCGCGCGGTCTCGCGCAGACGAGAAAGCCCCGACAAGGGGTACCACTTGGGATTGCGTTTCCGTTGATCCACGGCCAGGTAGGAAGCAGCGATATCAAGCCAATACAACAGAACCAGAATCCCGGTCACGAGCAGGGCCGTGGAGACACTCGCCACATCGGTGTGGGCGAATAAGTAGTCCGACGTCAGCACGAGGCCAACGGCGGACAGCCCCGTAGACACTGAAAGC
This sequence comes from Gammaproteobacteria bacterium, assembly GCA_049604295.1. GTDB lineage: Bacteria > Pseudomonadota > Gammaproteobacteria > JACKNK01 > JACKNK01 > JBMYTL01. The sequence continues at coordinate 32,713 of JBMYTL010000013.1, read as the reverse complement.
GCGATATAAGGCCGTACCTCATTGCGCATGACATTCTCGGATTTCTTCGTCGCGTTCCGCTTGATCGCTTCGCAGTAGGCGCTGAACTCCCGCCGCTCCCGCGTGCGGAGCACATAAATCGCCACCCCTGTCTGGATGATGATCAGAACTATCAGATCGATAACAACCGCGTGGAAGGAAGTCGCACCGGGTGCGAAAAGGCGCCCCAGGACCGCGTGGTCATTGATCTGGGGGACCAGAAAAATGAGCAGAAGGGTGATGATCCCCGGCACCCAGATAAGCAGGAGCTGACAGGCCGTCAGCTCGACGCATAGGGGATTGGTCGGACAGGCATGGTCCCGCTTGTCCTGCCGCATCCCCCCGAACCATCCGGCTTCACAGCCCGATCGTCCCTCGCCCGCCTCATGCTCACCGTTGTCCACCGGCTTCCCATTTTTGTCCATTGCAGGCCCCTTCGCGCGCGGAATGCGCACCCACCCGTCCAATGGTTCGGAAAGCACTGCGGGGAATCACTATTACTTTCCGTCTAGCCTTCCCACCCTGAACCCGGACAAAGGTCCAGTGAACCGAACACTCAGCGATCCTGCAGCGGCTTTATTCCTGGACGGTCATGGCTCCTGAGGAGGCCACTTCCCCAGCCCCGGCCATCGCAGCGCCGGGTCGTTGAAATCAACGCCGAATCCGAGCCCCAACAGGTTGAACTCGACTCCCTCTTCAAGAGCGACGCCGGCACCCAGCAGCCCGCCGAGAGAGACCTGCCACCCGGTTCCCGAGGGCATGGGGCCCACGATGACACCCTCGTCGATCCAGTCCTTACCTATGGCGGTGGGCGGTAGGTCCAGGCGTAGCTCTGGCACCCTGCGTGCGATCCAGGCCACGAAACTGTTGCTGTTCGGCCCGGGCCACACCGAATAGGTACCGGCATATGGGTAGTCGGCAACCGCCTGCTCGATATCCCTGACAAGTTCCCGGGCCGCCTCGCCTGAGTGCTCCACCAACAGGAAGGGCTCGGCGTTGTACCAGCGGAAATCCGGTGCCACACGCTGACGGATGCTCACGCTGCTGTTCCCACCACGCAGGTTCCAGCCGATCACCTGGTAGATGGTGTACTGGGACGCATCACGCTTCTTGACCGCGATCCATGTGTGAATCCCGAACGCGCCGCGCCAGTTGTAGGCGCGTGCACCGTAGACCTGCACCAGGGCCTCGGGGTGCAGCGCCGGGTCTGGGGCCTGCCCCATGCTGCGCATACTCGCCTCGCTCCAGTGGGTCTCGAGATCGAGATCCCCGGACAGGTAGACGACCAGGGGACCGGCTAGCAGAAACGCCAGCAAGAGCATCAGCAGGCCAATCACACGCAAGAATGAACGCAGGAATTGCCGTGGGGGAGGCACGGGGTTGAACACCGTTTGAGGTCGGGAATCGTGCGCGGGAGGCTATCATCGGCGCTCCGCTACAATCCCCGGTTCCCCGCCATGTTCAGACGTGCCCACCGCCATCCGCGCTGTTTTAGCCGCAACACGCCGGGAACCGTCCTGCTCACCGCGGCCGTGTTGCTCGCGGGTCCGAGCGCTTGCACCACCCGGGGCTGGTACGAAGGTTTCGAGACGGCGCGCATCCAGCAGTGCGAACAGGAACTGCGCGCGTGTCCTGAACGCCAAACCTACGAACGCTACCAACGGGAGACCGTGCGCGGGGACTGATGCCCGCACCCGGCACGGACGCGACCGGACGCCCCGGGCAAGCGTGTTTCGAGGGCGCGCAACCGAATCAGGATCAATACTCGCTGGATTCCGGGTATACCCCGGCAATTAGTACTGGACCCGTGCGAATTGATCCTTAGAATTCGCGCACCTTGTCCCCGGTTGAGATCCGGACAAACAGGACTAACTTAGTCCTGAATTGAACGACCCGGCATCCGCCCATGCTCAAGATCAGCAAACTCACAGACTACGGCACCCTGGTGATGGCTCACCTGGCCCTCAAGCCAGAGACCATCCACAGCGCCACGGACGTGGCCAGCGCGACCCACGTGGCCCTGCCCACCGTCAGCAAGATCCTGAAGATGCTTTCCGTCAAGGAACTGGTCGTGTCCACCCGCGGTGCCAAGGGCGGTTACCGCCTGGCACGCGAGCCGGAGGCGATATCCATAGCGGATGTGCTCTGCGCCATGGAGGGTCCGGTCGCTCTCACCACCTGCGCCACGGGCAGCGGCGAATGCGAACAGGAGTCGGTATGCACCATGGCCAGCCACTGGCAGCTGATCAACACCGTGGTCAGTGATGCACTCAGCGGCCTCACCCTGGCTGACCTGGTGCAGCACAGCGCCAACAAGGGAGGCCTGCGGGTCTCCATGGTTCCCCTGGGCGAAACCGCCCGGAACCACTGAATCCAAGCCCACGTTCACCACCGGAAGAACGCCGAATGTCCAGTACAGTCAGCGAACTTGAGCCGAAAGAGCTCGAAACCAACGAGCTCGAGAAATTCGTCAACCAGAAGTACAAGGACGGCTTTGTCACCGACATCGAGCAGGAATCCTTCGAACCCGGCCTCGATGAGGACGTCATCAGGCGTCTTTCCGCTATCAAGAAGGAACCCCAGTGGATGCTCGATTTCCGTCTGGAGGCCTTCCGCCGCTGGAAGGAGATGCCCGAGCCCAACTGGGCGCACCTGAAGATCGACCCCATCGATTACCAGGCCATCAGCTACTACGCCGCGCCCAAGTCCAAGGACGACGCACCCAAGAGCCTGGACGAGGTGGACCCGAAGCTGCTCGAGACCTACGAGAAGCTGGGCATTCCGCTGGAAGAGCGCGCCGCCCTGGCCGGTGTCGCCGTGGACGCGGTGTTCGATTCCGTGTCCGTGGCCACCACCTTCCGCGAGAAGCTGGCCGATGTGGGCGTGATCTTCTGCTCCTTCTCCGAAGCCGTGCAGGAGCACCCGGAGCTGGTGAAGCAGTACCTGGGCTCCGTCGTCCCCCCCGGGGACAACTACTTCGCGGCCCTCAACTGCGCGGTGTTCTCCGACGGCTCCTTCGTCTACATCCCGCCCAACACCCGCTGCCCCATGGAGCTGTCCACCTATTTCCGCATCAACGCGGCCAATACCGGACAGTTCGAACGCACCCTGATCGTCGCCGACGAAGGCGCCTACGTTTCCTACCTGGAAGGCTGCACCGCTCCCCAACGCGACGAGAATCAGCTGCACGCCGCCGTGGTGGAGCTGGTCATCCAGAAGAACGCCGAGATCAAATACTCCACCGTCCAGAACTGGTTTGCAGGCGATGAGCAAGGTCGCGGCGGCATTTACAATTTCGTGACCAAGCGCGCCGATTGCCGCGGTGATGACTCCAAGGTGTCCTGGACCCAGGTCGAGACCGGATCCGCCATCACCTGGAAATACCCCTCCTGCGTGCTGCGCGGCGACCGCTCCATCGGCGAGTTCTACTCCGTGGCCCTGGCCAGCCTCGCCCAGCAGGCGGACACCGGCACCAAGATGGTCCACATCGGCAAGGACACCAGCTCCACGGTCATCTCCAAGGGCATCTCCGCGTTGAAAGGCCAGAACGCCTATCGCGGCCTGATCAAGATCGGCAAGAACGCCCACAACGCCCGCAACTACACCCAGTGCGACTCCATGCTGCTGGGCGACCAGTGCGGCGCGCACACCTTCCCCTACATGGAGGTGGCCAACAAATCGGCCCAGGTCGAACACGAGGCCACCACATCGAAGATCTCCGAAGACCAGCTCTTCTACTGCACCCAGCGCGGCATGTCCGAAGAGGACGCCGTCTCCATGATCGTCAACGGCTTCTGCAAGGAAGTGATCAAGGAGCTGCCCATGGAGTTCGCGGTGGAGGCCCAGAAGCTTCTGGGGGTGAGTCTGGAAGGGTCCGTCGGCTAACAGAATATGAACCGCGAAGGCGCGAAGGGCGCGAAGGTGAAGAATCCTCGTCGTCCTGTTATCGCGGATACGCATCAACACTTCAGAGCTATTTGATCGCACCGCAGTCGCTTACTCGTCACGAAAAGATCTTCGTGCCCTTAGCGCCTTCGCGGTTCAAATCCCAAGAGACCTCACATCATGCTGAGCATCAAGAACCTGCACGTTGCCGTCGAAGGCAAAGAAATCCTCAAGGGTATCGATCTGGAGATCGGCCCCGGTGAGGTCCACGCCATCATGGGCCCCAACGGCTCAGGCAAGTCCACCCTGTCCCACGTCATCTCCGGCCGTGACGGCTACGAGGTGACCGAGGGCGAGATCCTCTACAAGGGCAAGAACCTGCTGGACATGGCCCCCGAGGAGCGCGCCTGCGAGGGCGTGTTCCTGGCCTTCCAGTACCCCGTCGAGATCCCCGGGGTGAACAATATGTACTTCCTCAAGGCGGCCCTGAATGCCAAGCGTAAGCACCATGGGGAAGATGAAGTGGATGCCATGGACTTCCTGCTCGACCTGAAACAGAAGATGGGCTTGCTGAAGATGCGCGAGGACTTCCTCAACCGCGGCGTCAACGAAGGCTTCTCCGGCGGTGAGAAGAAGCGCAACGAGATCCTGCAGATGGCCCTACTGAAGCCGAAAATTGCGATCCTCGACGAGACCGACTCCGGCCTCGACATCGACGCCCTGCAGATCGTCTCCGAGGGCGTCAATGCCCTGCGCGCGGCGGACCGCTCCTTCCTGGTGGTGACCCATTACCAGCGCCTGCTCGACTACATCGTGCCCGACGTTGTGCACGTGCTCGCCTACGGCAAGATCGTCAAATCCGGCGACAAGGACCTGGCCCTGGAGCTCGAGAAGAAGGGCTACGGCTGGATCGAGACCGAGGCCGCCTGAGCCCGGTTTCCCCGGTAGAGAACCAATCGAACCGCAGAGGCGCGGAGGACACAGAGAACCCCTCTGGGTCGTTCGCCGACACCCCTTCGAGACATTGACGCATTCATGAACGCAGTCGCGACCACTGAACACTATCGCAGCACCCTGGACACCCAGGCGCTGCCCGGCGCTGGCAACGGCTGGTTGGCCGAACGGCGCAAAGCGGCCTGGCAGGCCTTCGAGACCCGGGGTTTTCCCACCACCCGCATGGAGGACTGGAAATACACGCGTGTGCGCGCGGTGGAGTCCACCCTGTTCGCGAGCCCGGAGGCGCCCCAGATCACCACGGACGAGCTGGGCAGCTTGAGCATCCCCAACCTGGATGCCTACCAACTGGTGTTCGTGAACGGCCAGTTCGATCCCGACCTATCCGACACCCTGCCGGGCAATGCCGTCATCACCAGCCTGGCATCCAGCCTGGATTGCGAGCTGGCCGAGGTATCCCAGGTACTCAAGGATCACCTGGGCGCGGTTGCCGACAGTGACACCAACGGGTTCGTGGCGCTGAACATGGCCTTCGTGGCCGATGGTGCCTACATACACATTCCCCGTGGAGAGCGCATCGACAAACCGGTGTTGCTGCATTTCGTCAGCAAGCCGGGAGAGACCCCCTTCATGGCCCATGTGCGTAATCTCATCCACGTGGAGGCCAACGCGGAAGTCACCGTCATCGAGCGGTATTCAGCCCTCGGCGACCAGGCGGACGCGAGCGGCTACCTCAACAACGTGGTGACCGAGGCCGTGCTGGGCGAAAACGCCGGGCTACAGCATTACCTGATCGAGGACGAGGGCGCCAAGGCATCCCACGTACAGTGGCTGGAGGCCAAACAGGCCGCCCACAGCCGCTTCGCCTCCCACGCCGTCACCTTCAAGGGCCTGCTCAACCGCACCGACATCCACGCCCATCTCAACGGCGAGGGCGCGGACGTGCAGATGAACGGGCTGTACCGCCTGGAAGGCCGCCAGCACGCCGACTTTCACACCCGCATCGCCCACAACGTGCCCCATTGCACCTCCAACGAGTTCTACAAGGGCGTGTTGGACGGTCGCAGCCGCGGCGTGTTCAACGGCAAGGTCTACGTCGCCCCCCAGGCGCAGAAGACCGACTCGGTCCAGAAGAACGACAACCTGTTGCTCTCCTCGCACGCCGAGGCGGATACCAAACCGGAGCTGGAAATCTACGCGGACGACGTGAAGTGCGCACACGGCGCCACCGTCGGCCAGCTCGCCGACCAGTCGGTGTTCTACTTCCAATCGCGCGGTATCGACGAGAACACAGCCCGTACCCTGCTGGTGTTCGCCTTCGCCAACGAAGTGTTGCACCGCATGCCCCTGGAACCGGTGCGCATCCACCTGGAAGAGCGGCTCATCGCGATGATGCCGGACACCGACACCGCCAAGCTCAAAGAGCTGGTCGAATAAGATACGAGGTCAGTCATGGGTATCAGTTTCGACAAGCTGGAACAGGAAAAGAACGCCCCCGCTTCCGAAGGTCTGAAGGGTGAAATCGAGGCCAAGTTGCGCACGATCTTCGACCCCGAGATCCCGGTGAACATCTACGACCTGGGCCTTATCTACGACGTCCGCATCAATGACGAGGGTGAAGTGGATATCGATATGACGCTGACCGCGCCGGGCTGCCCGGTGGCCCAGACCTTCCCCGGTACGGTGGAAGGCCATGTGCGCGAGGTCGAAGGGGTCAACGACGTCCACGTGGAGTTGGTCTGGGATCCACCCTGGACCCAGGACCGCATGAGCGAGGCGGCCAAGCTGCAGCTTGGGTTGCTTTGAATTTCTCAACCGCGAAGTCGCGAAGGACACGAAGGGGAATTCGCTCCCAAGGATTCCGGGGCGAGCTCCATTTCCGAAACGTGGGTCTGGTGGCGTAAATTCGCGTTCAACCTTCGCGCTCTTCGCGCCTTCGCGGTTCAACTCACAATCTCGGATATGACCGACCATGACCGACTGGACCGACGTTTGCGCCGTTGATGAACTGCCTCCCGGGCATTGGAAGGTGGTGGATGTGGAGGGAACGGACATCGCCGTCTTCAACGTGGACGGCGCGTTCCATGCCATAGAGGATGTGTGCACCCACGACGGCGCCTGCCTGACCGGACTGCCCATTGAGGGCGACCAGATCATCTGCCCCCGCCACGAGGCACGCTTCAGTCTCACAACCGGTGAGGCTCTGACCGCCCCTGCGTACGACCCTGTCGATGTTTTCCCCGTCGAGGTCGAGGACGGGCGGGTGCGCGTGCGCGATGATCGCTGGGACTAGCGTCTCACGGTGAGTTGCGCATGCTGAATTCTTGAGATGTCCGCGTTTCGCGGACATCTTGTTTGAGGAGGCCGGTACGCTTCCCCCTTGAACATCCGCCGTATCACGACACAGCCATCATGACCTACACCATCACCGTTCAACCGAGCGGCAAGCAGTTTGACGCCAATGAGGGCGAAACCCTCCTCGATGCAGCCATGCGCAACGGCATCGTGCTGCCCTACGGCTGCCGTAACGGCGTGTGCGGGTCCTGTAAGGGCAAGGTCATTGACGGCCAGCTGGGTTATCCCCAGGGCCTTCCCGGCGGCATCACCGAGGAGGAATCCAGGGCCGGTAACTGCCTGTTCTGTCAGGCAGTGGCGTACGGTGATGCGACCATAGAGTCGACGGTCGCCGAGGGCGTCGCGGACCTCGAGGTACGCACCATGCCCTGCCGCGTGGACCGGATCGAAAAGCTCAACCACGATGTCGCGCGCCTGTGGCTGAAACTGCCGAAGAATGATCGGCTGCAGTTTCTTGCCGGTCAGTACCTCGAGTTTCTGCTCCCGGAAAACAGGAAGCGCGCCTTCTCCATGGCCAACGCCCCCCATGACGACGAACTGATCGAGCTGCATATCCGCCACGTGGAAGGCGGCCTGTTCACCGATCAGATATTCGGCGACGGCGAATCACCGGCGGGTATCCGCGAAAAGTCCGTCATGCGCATACGCGCCCCACTGGGTACGTTCTACCTGCGTGAGGACAGCGAGCGCCCCATCATCCTGGTCGCGGGCGGTACCGGGTTCGCCCCCATCAAGGGCGTGGTCGAGCACGCCATCCATGCCGGTGTGAAACGCCCGATCCATGTGTTCTGGGGGGTGCGCGGTGAGGACGATCTGTACCTGCCCGAACTACCCAGATCCTGGGCCACGGAGCACGCCAACATCGACTACACCCCGGTGCTTTCGGATACCCCCACGGGGGCCTGGGACGGTGCACGGGGCTTCGTGCACGAGGCTGTCCTTACCGCCTACCCCGATCTGTCCGGACACGATGTATACATGTGCGGACCGCCCATCATGATCACCAGCGGTCGGGACGCGTTCTTTGATCGGGGGCTGTCGGCCGATCAACTGTTCTACGACTCCTTCGAGTACGCCGCCGAATCCGAAGGGTAGTAACCCTGCACGGTACCCTCTTACTTTGGCGCCAACCCCGCGCCAAGGACCGGCGGCAGGTGCAGGGGCATATCGCGCTGACCTTCGGGCAGCCGACGTGGCTGCGTGGTCACCAGAAGCTCTTCGTCAACCGGTGACGGTCCCACGGCAACCTTCAGCCCTTCCCGGTACATACGCGCGGCCTCCCCGGTTTCGCCCAACTCGTCGAGGAGATCACCAAGCTCGCGATAGGTCTCAGCCTTCTGACCCGCGCCCAGACTGGCTTCCAGGTAACTACGTGCCTTACCCCAGAGGCGGGCCCGACGGCAAAGACGCCCCAGGGTCAGCAGCAGCATGGGGTTTCGCTCGTGCCCGGCAATCCACTGCTCGGCGCGGCGCAATTGCTCCGGGGCATCTTCGATCCGCACGACGCCATACCACCAGGCGAGCTCATCGCTCCACTCCCGCTTCATGTGCTCGCGGATAAGCTTTTCCGCGCCCACATCATCGCCCAGCGCATGCAGGCGCTGGACGTAATCAATGAGCAAGCGGGTCTCCTGACGCAGGGCGCGGGGCAACGCATCCCAGGCCTTGGCGACTTCCTCAGCGTCATCCCCGGCACGCTCCAGGGTGTGGGAGTAGATATCCAGGCTCAGGTCACGGACCTCCTCGGCCGTCACAACCTTGCGCTTCTTGAGTTCGGGGAGCATCTGGGAGAGCTGCGTCCAATCCCCCAGTTGCCGGTACAGCTTCATCAGCAGGCGTAGCACGTAGGCGTGGCGTGGCGCGATGGAGCGCAGATGGCTCAACGTCGCCAGGGCCTGTTCCAACTGCTTGTGTGAGAGTTGCAATTCCGCCTGGGTGAGCCCCACGGCCAACTCGGCCTCCGGTGCGCTGTGGTGGGCCTGGCGCAGATAGCGGTCACGGGCATCATGATCACCACGTTTCTGAGCCGCCCGCGCTGCGCCCAGGTAATTGATCAAGGGCACCTCGCACATACCGGAGCATTTCGACAGGCGTTTCTCCGCCACCTCCCAGCGACCCTCGGCCAATGCGATCAGCCCCTGGCTGAGCAGTTTGTGGGCGTGACGGACCCGACGACGCTGCGCCCAGGCCTTCACCAACGCGGGGAACCCCAGGGTATGGGCGATCATGCGCACCACCACGTAGGACGCGGCGAAGGTCACCAGCAACACGATGGCGGCGAGACCAAGCGACGTCTCGATGGTCCAGTACTGAAAGCCGATAAGGACGAAGCCGGGGTCGCTCTGCAGCCCGAGCGCCAGCAGCACACCGAGGAACAGGGCGATCAGCAGTCCGATGAGCAGCCTCACTGGACGCCTCCCGCCGCGACCGCATCCGCCATGCGTGCCATGGCCTCGCGCAAGGCACGCAGGGAGCCTGAGATGTCAGGCATGGACACCGCCACGTTGGCGCCGCGGATGCGTTCGAGTTCACCCATCATGTGGGCCACCGCGGGGTCTGCCGCCACGAAGTGCTCGGCCAACCATTGATGGGCCACGTCGAGGTCGGCTCGGGCCGCGACGGCCTCGCCATCGAGCAACTGGGAGCGGGCGGAATACAGGCGCAAACGCAGATTCTCGCGCAGGAAAAACGCCTCTTTGGGTGAAAGCAGTGCCTGCACGGGCCTGTTGTGGCGCCGTACCGTGACCAGCCCCTTGAGGTTATCCAGGGCCACGTCCATGGCTTCGCCGATGCTGCGATCGACCGACGTATCCGCGCTGGCGGGTTCATCCTGGCCCTCACGATGGGCATCGATCATGGTCCGCAGTGGCAGCGTGGACACCGATTCGGCGAGGGCATCCAGGGACAGGCCCATGCCCTCGAGATCCGGTTTGGGCAGTGCCCCCAGGGCATTGATCTCCGCGGCCAGCTTTTCACGCACGGGAACCAGGACGGGATCGTTGAGCGAGCGCAGGCGCTGATCCGCCGCACGCATGGCCACCTCGGCGGTGACCGGATCCTGCTGCAGCATCAGGCGATGGTTGGCAATGCGCATGAGGTATTCCACCTCGGCCAGCACCCAACCCTCAGGCCCCTTGGCTGCGAACAGGCGGACATTGCCCATGGCCGTTTGCAGGTCGGCCTGCCCCTCGGCAAGCCGCTTCTGAGAGCGCGCGAGCGCCTCCAGGCGCTCTTCCACCGCGAGCTTTACCCGGCGGGTATCCGCACCCAGGCGCTCCATGTCCTCCGTTTGCGCCTGCATATCCATATTGAGACGCGATTCGAGCAGGTGCACCCGGTCCATGAACCAGTAGGCCCCACCGCCGAGAAGCAGGGTCAGCACCAGGGCGAAGCCACCCAGCACCGCACCGAGCACCCCGGCCTTGCCACCGGCTGAAACGTCTTTCGGCTCAGCCCGCTCAGCGCTCTTCCCGGGCCGGCCCGGATCATCGTGCGCACCGGTCAACGGTGGGGGTTCAACGCCGCCCATATCCTGGGACGGCGACTCAGGCATGTCGGTGGCCGCATACACCACGTCACCATCGGCACCGGCCTGGGTGTTGGCCTGTGCATTTTCGGCTGGCGATTGCTCTTCGCGAGGCTTGTCGTTCATCGCGATAGTGTACCGCGTGGTGCGGGGATCGTATCGGCCACCGTGGTCGCAAGCGTGCACAGCGCATCCATCATGGCCGCGTCCCCGGCGTCACGCGCGACGACCATGGGAGCACGAAACCCCAGGGCCTCAGCCCGCTCGCGCACGCGCGCGCTGGCCACCGCCAGGGGCGTGTTCAACAACAGGGCACGGGCGGCAGGCCCGAGCATGGCGTGGAGGTTGTCGAGGGTCTCGACGCTGTTGGCCGTGACAGCCTGGATGGCACCCGCCACCCAAGCGGCGAACAAACTCGATTCCGGGGTATCGGGTCGGCGGCGGGCGTAGACATCGGCATAGGCCACATGCGCGCCGCGTTGGCGCAGCGTCTCGGCCAGCAATTCCCGCCCCCCCTGGCCGCGCACGATCAGAACCCGTCTGCCCTGAACCCGCCGCAACACATCCAGCGCCAACAGGGCCTCGCTGTTGAACGGGGCCTCGGGACGCGCGAGCACCGCGAGGCCCGCATCAGCGAGGGCAGCCTCGGTGGCACGCCCCACGGCAAGCAAACCCGCCGAGCCGGGCTTGAACCCCGGCAGACCGAGACGAACGGCATTGGCGCTGATGAAAATCACCCGGTCAAAATCACCGCGTCCCAATAGGCCCAGTGTCCCGGCATCCGACAGGGGCACGATCTCGATGGTCGGGAAGCGAAGCGCCGTTCCCCCGGCCGCCTCGATGCGCGCACACAGCCCCTCTGCCTGACCTGCCGGTCGTGTGACCACGACACCGAACCCGACCAGAGACAACGGCGTGTCTGAACCCATGGGCAGAGGCAATCCGGCGGGTTAACAGTTTGCGCGGAGCGGGCGTCCGCTCAGTGCGCGAGCGCCTTCAGGATGTCACCGGCGCCCTGCTCCAGCAGGTCATCGGCCAGGCGGGCACCCAGCGAAACGGCCTCCGAGCGCGGCCCGCTGATGGCCGCGCGCAACAGGCGACTGCCATCGGGCTCACCGACCAGGCCACGCATGGAAAGCGTATCGCCATCGAGTTCCGCGAAGCCCGCGATGGGCACCTGGCACCCCCCCTGCAGACGGTCGTTCATCGCCCGCTCGGCCATGACACGATCGAATGTATCGGCATCATTGAGCGGGGCCAGCAGGGCGTTGATCTCGGGGTCCTCGCCGCGGCATTCGATGCCGATCGCCCCCTGGCCGATGGCGGGCAGGCTCTGCTCGGACGTGAGGGTCGAACGGATACGATCATGAAACCCGAGGCGCTTGAGCCCCGCGCAGGCAAGGATGATGGCGTCGTACTCACCGGCGTCCAGCTTCGCCAGGCGGGTATTCACATTGCCGCGCAGGCTGAGGATCTCCAGATCCGGTCGCAGAGCGCTCACCTGCGCCTGGCGACGCAGACTGGAGGTGCCCAGGCGCGCCCCCTGGGGCAGTTCATCCAGCGATGCGTGGTCGTTGGAAACGAAGGCGTCATACGGGTCCTCACGGTCCATGATCACGCTCAGGTGCAGCCCATCGGGGAACTCCACGGGCACATCCTTCATGGAATGCACGGCGATATCCGCGCGTCCTTCCAGAATACCCAGCTCCAATTCCTTTACGAACAGGCCCTTACCACCGATTTTCGACAATGGACTGTCGAGTATCTTGTCCCCCTGGGTGGACATGGGCAGCAGCTCCACCGTGATGCCCGGATGCGCCTCTTTCAGACGCGCGGCGACATGCTCCGTCTGCCAGAGGGCGAGTGCGGATTTACGGGTGGCGATGCGGATGGTGGTCATGGAACGATCTTCAAAACTTGGGGCCTGATTCCGGGTCGGCGGATGCTATCACGCACCTCCGTCCGCGCCTTCACGACAACATGAACACGACCGAGCACGCACCATGACACCCCTGCTCCACAGCGCGCGCCGGGCCGCCACCGTGGCCCTGCTTATCTGCATCGGACTGGTCCCGGGCACCTGGGCCCTGGGCGACTCGGCGGACATCAAACTGCCCCGGGTCACTGACCTGGCGGCCGACGCTGAGATCATGCGCGAGCGCGCCCTGCCCATGTTGCTCATGGTGAGCCAGACCCACTGCAGCTACTGCGAGACGGTCAAGCGCGAGGTCATCCGCCCTATGATCATCAGCGGCGACTATGACGACCGTGTGCTGATCCGCGAGATTCTGATCGACCCCATCGACAAGATTCCCGATTTTGATGGCATCCCACGCGACCCCAACGTTATCGCGGCCCGTTACAAGGCCTGGGTCACGCCCACGCTGCTCTTTCTGGGGCCCGACGGCGAGGTCCTGTCCGAGAAGATTCTTGGTGTGAATACGCCGGAGATGTACGGCTGGTACGTGGACTCGGCGATCGAGGAAGCCCTGGATAAACTCCGGGACGGGCGCGGTTGAGACGCACTCCGGGCGGAGCAGATCCACCACCGCGCCGCGCACCCGTCCAGGCGCTCCAAGCCCCGGCACACTGCGTCGTTGAGGCCAACGAAAGCGCCCTCAATTGATGCGCGTCTGACTCCCCGGGACACCTCGGCCCGGGAGACTGGGTTCAGAGGGCCTCGAGCTTCCTCATGGAATCGGGGACCAACCGCACATCCGCCAGCGATGTGATCAACACGTCGTATACCCCGGCGTCCTCGTAGAGCATGCGGTAGTAGATGAACTTCATGGTCAACGTGGACCCAAGCACGATGCTGCCGAAGGTGATGAAGGACCCCAGGGCCAAGGTGGAGGCGCCGGAAATGGCCTGCCCCACCGTGCAGCCCATGGCCAGAACACCGCCGATACCCATCATCGCGGCGCCGATCATGTGGTTGATGAAATCCTTGACGTTCACGAACCACTCGATGCGGAAGCTGCGCGAGACCACCGACCAGAGCAGTGAACCGGCCACCACGCCCGAGGCGGCGACCAGGCCAAAGGTCACCATGCTGGCGCTGAAGCCCGTGCGCAGATATTCGCCGAGGTGGGCGGCCGGCGCGATGAACGTGAAGGACTGGGCCCCGAGCGCGAACGGACGGGTATCGGCCATCTCCGCCTCCTCCAACAGTTCCTGACCCATGGCCCCGGCGGTCACCCACCAGGCGGCGACCACCACGGCCCCGACCACGGTGCCGCCGATAAGCAATTCCCAGTTGCCGCGGAACTCGGAGGACTTGAATACCCAGAACCCGAGCGCCGCGAACACGGCAACGCCCAAACCAAGGCGCAGGGCGGTGGCGTCTTCCATGCCGGTGACGCCCGCGATGATCGATCCGGCGTCCTGGGCGCTGATTCCGCTGTTGGACAGGTCGGGAGAGATCGGCGTCATCCAGGACAGGAAGGCGTTGTATGAGAAGTTGGTGAAGATCATGGCCCACGCCGTCGCCCCGATCATGGCCACCACAAAGATGGACTTGAGATTGCCGCCGCCGATGCGGATCAGGTTCTTGTTGCCGCAGCCGGAGCCCAGGGTCATGCCGATACCGAAGATCAGGCCACCCAGGATGTAGCGGGGCCAGACAAGAGCGGGGGTCCGGTAGGGCGGGTTGGACGTCGCGTTGTCCGTGGTCAGGCTCATGTCCACCATGCCCAGGTACTCGAGGACGGACACCCCGATGATGGCCACGGCCATGGCCCATACCCAGGAGCGCATGCGCGCCATGTCGCCCATGTTCACCATGTCGGACACCGCACCCATGGTGCAGAAGTTGGTTTTGTTGGCTACGACACCCAGCACCAGTGCCAGACCAAAGGCCCACCACAGCACCGTCGAATGGATTTCAGCTTCCACGTTTCTCTCGCCTCACGGTTGTTGATTCGGGTCTTTTGGCGTTATCCCCACTGAACGCCGACCCTGTATTCGAACGGGCGGTACTTTGCCGCTTCCGTTTTTTTTCTGTCGCCCGCGATCACTACGGGTTAACCCGGAGCATACACCAAGAAACCCGCTAATCAGCAGGCGACTGAGGCTCATCATTGCGCCGGGCTATACTCGCGCGTCCGGCCCCGGTAACCCTATTCCCAGCGCCCATGCCACTGCCCGACATCCTCCTGATCCTCGCCGCCTACCTGCTCGGCTCGGTCTCCTCGGCCATCCTCGTATGCCGCGCCATGGGACTGCCCGACCCGCGCACCCAGGGTTCCGGCAACCCCGGCGCCACCAATGTCAAACGCCTGGGCGGCAGCAAGGCCGCGGGGCTGACCCTGGCCGGTGACATGCTCAAGGGCGTGATTCCCGTGCTCGTCGGCCATGCGTTGGGCATGGACGTCCTCACCCTGGTGCTGACGGGCGCTGCTGCCTTCTTCGGTCACCTGTACCCCGTCTTCTTCGGTTTCCGGGGCGGTAAGGGCGTAGCCACCCTGTTTGGGGTCTACCTGGCTCTGAACTGGATGTTGGGCCTGGCCGTGATTGGCACCTGGCTGCTCATGGCCAAGGTGTTCCGCATCTCCTCGCTCAGCGCTCTGATCGCCACCGCCCTTTCCCCCCTGTACGCCTGGCTGCTGGGTTACACCGACCTACCCATCGCCATCATGGCCGCGCTGGTTGCCGTACTCTGGTGGCGGCACCGCTCCAACATCCGCAAGCTCCTCTCCGGCGCCGAAGACCGGATCGATGAGACCGAGAAGAGCGACTAGCTGGCAACGCCATGTGCACCCTGCGCGACTACCGCCCCGGCGACGAATCCGCGGTCCTTGCCCTGGTTGAAGCGGCGCTGACCCCCTACGCCCTGCCCATGAAGCTGCAATCCACGGACCGTGACGTGCAGGACATCAAGGCACACTACGACGATCGTGGTGGCCTGTTCCGCATTCTCGAAGACAAGGGACGTGTCGTAGGCTCCTACGGTCTGTTTCCGCTGGAAAACGGCGACTGCGAACTGCGAAAAATGTACCTGCTCCCCGAATACAAGGGACGGGGGCTCGGCAAGCGGCTATTGGAGGAAGCGTTGGAACGCGCCCCGGCACTGGGCTTCAAACGCGTGGAACTGGAGTCCAACTCCTGCCTGACAGAGGCCATGACCTTGTACCGCCGTTACGGCTTCACCCCGTACACGCCGGATCACTACTCCGACCGCTGTGACTGTGCGATGGAGTTGCTACTGAGAAGTCCTGAACCGGATTGAGCGGGCTTTGAGCCCCAGAAAAATCAGTTGATCGGGCGCGGACGATTTCGCGCACATCTACCGGCCCGTCACCTTCGGGACAGCCTGATTACCCGGCCTGATGACTCTCATTCGGAATTCTGATCATCTTCCAGGTTGTGAATGGCATCCATATATTCGGTTTGCCGCTTTATTTGAATGCGATGCATCTTGGCAAGCGCAGCAATAAGGACCACGAAGAACACGATGGCATGCCAATGTGCACTCGCCAGCAACACTGTCGAAGACAACCCGCTCGTCACCACAAAGTCCAAAGAGACTAGGACGCCACCCAGAAGCAATGCCACATAACCATTTCCGCATGCTTCCTTTATTACCACCAACCGTTCTAGCTGCTGGTGTTCCCGCGCATCGGTATGTTCAATAAACAGTTTTCTCCGCTTATAAAACAGCGCACCGGTTTCATAATCGTGATAGCCGATAAGCTTCGTCACCTCTCCAAAGGCCTGCACCGCGAATCCGATCAACCAGGCGAAACCAAGAATAACCAGCCCCGGCCAGAAGCCGGCACTCTGAACAAAACGTTCAACCTCCGCTGACCCCACCACCACGAAACCCAGCGCGCATATGACCACAGCGCCCGGAACGACTTTGCCGAAGAAGTCGCGCAGGAGCAGCTTCGAATACAGGGCGTCGAATAATCCTGTGAGATCGCTCATGAAATCCCCCGGCCATCAAGACAATCAGACGCGGACACCGCAGCCCCAAACCTCGAACCCCGTCGCCATGAAGGCGTGCATTACCGGACGACAGGTAACCATACCCCTGTCACTTTATGCCCAATTTCGACTCAAACGCTTCCGAATCAAGATGTTTCTCCAAACCCGACAAGCCGCGGGCAACACTGGGATTGGAAAAAAGCTCTTTACCAGCCACCTGACCAAACACTTCAAAACCCTGCTTGATCGCCAACATGCCTTCGTATTTGATGGCTTTCCTCGCCTCATCGAGACAGGTCTCCGTCATCAATGTCACGAACAGGTCGGCGGCCGCTTTATTCGCTTCATCTCGTTGGGCTTCGGTAACGTTCGCCAAATACTCAACATCAGGATGCAACGCCATGGAAGTAAACATCCATTTAATCAACTTGACCTTGTCTGAAGAGGTGGATGACTCAACCAAGCATCGCGAGAGATCGTCAGAATAAAGCCCGCCATAAGACAAAGACGGAGAAAAAAGCACAAGCAGAAAAACAATACGGATGTAAATGACCTTCATTGGAAACTCCTTGGTCTCAACAGACAGCATCACTGCCTCGAATCAGGCAGCCGATTCCAGAATAGCGACGTGCAACACGATCACACGGGAAGCTTACAGACTGTAGCGCACATCAACATCATCCCAGATCTTCCCGACCCCGAACGCTCGGCACCCAAATTCGACCGAACCACTACTCCCTGCGACATGCTTACCCGTGGCTGGGGCGGTTAGGCTCATCCGTCCCCACGGGCGGCGGATCAAGAACGTCGATATCCGCCAGTTTGGGCGGCCCGCAGTCCCGGGTGCCGGTGCACAGCCACAGGGCACAGTAACCGGCCAGTTGCAGGTGACCGCGCTCGATACGTGGGTGGTCGCCGGAAAGCAGATCGCGCCAGCGGGCGCTGATGCCATCACCCCCCTGGAAGCATTCGAGGTCTACCGGAATCGAACGGGTATCCGGGGTGAAGTTGTACAGGCAGAGCACACGGTCGTGGCCATCGGGGGTGAAGCGCACGACCCCGAACAGGTGGTGACCCAGGTCCAGGACACGCTGCGGTCCATCGGGGTGAAAGGCCGGGTGCTCGCGACGCACGCGTAGGGCGTGGGTTAACGCGTTGAACACCTTGGCGTGCTCGGTCTCGGGATTGTCGAGCAAGGCATTGAGCTCGCCCGCGTCCCAGCGTCGGCGGTTGATGGCGCGGGTGCGGCCGGTCAGCTCGACACCGTAATGATCATTGGGCGTGGCGGTGAAGGAGTGGATGTACAGGGCCGGAATCCCTTGCAGTGAAAGGGCGACCAGCTGGCTGACCAGGAAGCAGGGGATGTGAAAGGGGTCGTGCTCCAGCCCCGGTTCGCGAAAGGCCTCGTAATAGCTGATGTTCAACTCGTAGGGAGCCTCGCGCCCGTCTTCGCGACGGCGCATGGAGACATAGCCACCACGGGCATGCATGGCGTGCAGCAGGTTTTTGATTTCCTTCTCGGGAACCAGGCCCTCAAGACCACGCAAACCCACGCCATCGTGCGAGGCGGTGAAATTGAGATAGGTACAGCCAGGCGGCGGGGGCTCCTCCTCCAGGGATTTGGCCCACTGGTGCAGGTAGGATGTGTACCCGGTATGCAGGGCATGCAGCAGCAGGGGCGGCAGGCTGAACTGATAAATCATCTGCGCCTCGTCACCCAACACGTGCGCATCGCCCCGGGGCAGCAAATCACCGAAATAGCCGCGATTTTCGTGGTGCGGGACGTTCGTTTCGGTGAGCAGAACGGCGTGCGGGGCCACGGCCTCGAGCACGGTTCGGAACAGCTTCACCACCTCGTGGGTCTGGGGCAGATGAATACAGGAGGTACCTACTTCCTTCCACAAGAAGGCGACGGCATCGAGACGTACGATGCGACAGCCGGAGCGCACGTAGAACAGCAGGATGTCGATCATCTCGAGCAGGACATCCGGGTTGCGGTAGTCCAGGTCGATCTGGTCGTCACTGAAGGTACCCCAGACGTGTCGCACCCCCCGGTGGGTCCGCACCTTCCACAGCAACGGTGTACTACGCGGGCGCACGACCAGGGCCAGGTCGTCCGCCGGATCGCCCTCGACGAAGTAGCGGTCATAGGGGGGGGTACCCGCCACGTAATCGCTGAACCACAAACTGCGTCGTGAACAGTGGTTGAGCACCAGGTCACCCATCAGGAAAAAATCCTCGGCCAGGGCATGAACGTCTTCCCAGTCACCCAGTTCCTCGTCCACTTCCCGGTAGTCGATAACCGAAAAGCCGTCATCGGAGCTGTAGGGAAAGAACGGCAGGATATGCACCGTGTTCACCGTGCCCATCAGCCTGCGCCGCAGGAAATCACGCAGGGAGCGCAAGGGCCGCTCACCGGGCACCTGGATGCTGCCGCCATAGGTGATCAGCACGGCATCCTGCTCGTCCCAGGTGTGGGGACTGGGGTGTTCGGCCAGGGCGTCTCGATGGGCCTGGCACACGGCCAGCAGGCGGGTGAGCACGGCATCCGCATCGCCATCGGGGTAAACCACGTTGAGGGAGCGGCGCAACCGCTGGATATATTCGTCTTCGAGTGCCATGGATTTTGAGATTCAAGAATCGGGCCTGTTCACCCCGCCGGTACGGGAGGGCGCAACCACGGCGTACAAAGCGCCATGGGTGTCACCCGACGGGCGTGCCACGCACCGTCATGGTGCGCCTCTGCCCCATACCCATGCCCGGCCCGATCGCATCGCCCCCCTCTCATGGCCATCAGCGCCCACCCCGGAGCGAGTCCGATAACCCTATTGGCAGGCGGCATCCATTCCGTTTCGCTGGCATGCTGGATAGCGGAAAGCGACTCCCGTTGAACCCGGACCGGTTCCCACGGTCTTTTCCCTGAGCCGTCGACGGTTCGCGGAACACCCAACCCAAGCCCACAGGACATAGCCCCCGAATGGCCCCCGTCTGGATCTCCCGCTCGTTCACCAATGCCCTTTTCGCCCTGGGACTCGCCTCCCTGGCCGGTCCGGTCGCGCTGGCCGCGCCGACCGATTTCAGCGGCCGTTACAGCATCTCCACCAAGGGTGTTGAGGTAGGCGAATACCGCCTGGCCCTGCGCACCACCCCGCAAGGCGGATACGAGGCCGCCGCCAGCACGAAGCCGGTCGGTTTGTTCGGGCGTGTGCTGCGTTCCATCGAGTCGCGCGAAACCGCCCGCGGCCGGTACACGGACACGGCCCTCGCCCCCGAACGCTACGAACAGGAATTCGCCGAGGACGGTGGCCGCACGGACAGCCTCCGATTCGACCCGGCAAAGGGAGTGATCGAATTCCGCTACAAGGACGCGAACGGACAACACCCCTATGACCCCAGGGCCCTGGACCCGCTGAGTCTTCGTTTCACGCTGGTCGCGGATGCGGCCGCGAACCGTTTGCGAGGCGAGTACACCGTCGCCACCCGCGACAGCATCAAGTCCTACCGCGTCCACCTCGGCCCGGAGGCCCGCACCACCACGCCCCTGGGGTCTCTGGTCACCCGGCCACTCACGCAGCAGCGCGAGGGCAGCTCACGCACACTTGTGTATCACCTTGCCCCGTCACGAGGCTGGATTCCGGTGCGCATCGTGCAGTTCAAGGAGGGTAAGGAGAAGCTGAGTATCGACCTTGAGGAGATCAGCGGCAGGCGCTGACAACCGCCGGACGAGGCTGGGAAACCCGTCACGCTCAAAACGGCCGCGGGTCCGGGTAGTTCCGGAACGGCCCCAGGGGATCGGCCGGGGGAACGAAAAGGAGGGGATCACCCGCGGCGATTCGTGAGTCGGGCGTATCACCCCGTGCGTAGGCCGCCAAGTCCTCCGCCAACTCCGACGGACCGAAGCCACCGAGCATGTCATTGACCACACCGAGCAACCGGGCCGCATCATCATGACGGCCGTTCAGGGCCAGGGCGCGCGCCAACAGCAGATCGTGCCGAGGCGCGGGAAAGGCCGCGGCCAGGTCCTCCGCCTCCTTCAGAACCGCTTGCGCCGCCGCTGATTCAGGCACGCCTTCCGTCAGAAGTCGCAGGTAGGCATAACGCAGGAGCGGATCGCCTGGCTTGCGATCCAGCCCCCTGCGCAGGGCCTCGCGCTGGGTAGCCCCATCGGCCCCGGCGAGCCGCAGGGCCACCCAGTGTTGCAGGTATACCGCCTCCATGTCCGTGCCGCGCCGGGCAACGACCGCGAACAGCCGCGCCGCATCCTCGAACGCAGCCGCTCGCATCGCCGCATTGGCCCGCCACAGCAAGGCCCCTTCATGTCCCGGATCGCGCTCGAGCACTTCCGAGATCAGCGCCAAGCCCTCGGCCTCGCGGGCCGGTTCAGCCGCAAGCAGGACCGCGAGCAGAAAACGGGGCAGCAGGGCATCGCAATCCTGGGACAGCGCCCGCTGCAATTCAGTCCGCGCCCGCTCCGGCTGGCCGCTGAGGTAAAGCACGCGCCCCAGAGTGACACGCGCGCGGGCGTTGCCGGGATCGTGCTCGAGGCCCTTTTCGAAATGCCCCACCGCGGCGCCATAGTCGTGGTCACGGATGGCATCCATACCGCTTTGGAAATGACGCAGGGACGGATCAGACAGGTCGCTCAGGGCATCGACCAGGGGGTCAAGAACACGCGGCAGGCGCGAGCCGCGCAAACGCAATTGTGCCCGGGCGGCGTCATGGTCACCCTGACCACGCAGGGCCAGTGCGAGGGAATAACGGGCTCGGCTCGCATCCGGGTCGACCTCCAGACTGCGACGCAGGTGAGCCTCGGCCACGTTCCAGTCGCGTTCCGCCAGGGCGATCTGCCCAAGGCCGAACGCCGCCGCCGCGGCCAGTCCGTCCTCGTCGACCAAACCCTCATAGAGGGCCCGTGCCTGCTCCGGGCGGCCGAGGGCGAGCAAGGCATCAGCCCGTCGCAGACGTAAGGGAAGATAGCCGGGCCGGATCGCCTCAGCCTCGTCCAGATACCGCAGGCCCACCGCGTTATCGCCCAGGGAAAGACTCACCCAACCCCGGTAATAGGCCCAGCGGAAACGGTTCGGCTCGAGTTGCCGCGCGTTATCGAAACTGATGGCGGCCGCCGTGTGCTGACCGTGGGTCTGGTAAAGGGCTCCCAGCCGCCCCCAGGCCCGGGACAGCCCTTCGTCCGTGACGCGGTCCTCAGCGCCCTGGGAATCCCCGGGTCGGCTCACCAGCAGTCGGCTGACCCGCGCCCGCTGCTTTCCCAGGGTTTCCCGATCGCTACGGGAGAGCGCCGACAGGTCCATGGCGGGTACCGGCGTGAGACGGTCCTTCCAGGGCACCGGCAGCGTTTCGAGATGATCCGCCCCTGCCACCGCCACGTTCAACATCACGCCGAACAACGTGCTCATTCCGATCCGGAATCTGCTCATGGGCGCGGCGTCATGGTCTTTGCTCCAGGAGCAGTTCGCGGTCGATCCCCGCTGGGACCCGGTTCTGGCGCGTGCCATCGGGCCAACGAATCTCCAGTTCAGGAACCGTGGCATCCGCGCCAAGCCCGAAGCTCAGGACCGGTTCCACCGAGCTCAGGTACCCCCTGGCGGGCATCAGCTCGCGGGTCTGCTCGCCGCGTCTCCCCCTCAGGGTGACCCGCGCGCCTATGGCGTCACGGTTGGCGCCCCGCCCGCGCAAACGGACCCGTAGCCAGTGATGGCCCGTGTCCTGGTCGTTGCGCAGCAGCACCGCACGGCGTCCGTTCTGCAGAAAGGCCAGGTCCAGGTCACCATCGCCGTCGATATCCGCGTAGGCGGCACCGCGCGCCACCATGGGTACTGAGAGATCACCCACCTGCTCAAGCAGTGTCAGACGTCGGGCGCAGGCCTCGCCACAGTTCCAGAACAACTGGGCCGACTGGGCATAGGTCTGGCTGGGCTGAATGCTGTTGATCTCCTGCTCCAGGTGTCCATTGGCCTGCAGCAGATCGAGCCGACCATCGAGATCCGCATCCAGAAACAACACCGCGAAGGTCAGGGCCAATCGACTGGGTGCGCCCAGGCCCTCGAGCAGGGCCTCGTCCGCCAGGGGGCCCCGCCCCCCGGCAGTGACGAACAAGGAACTCATTTCATTGCCGAAATTGCCCACGGCCACCGCGGTCTCGCCATCGTTGCGATAGCGCGCGGCGTCGATCCCCATGCCTGATGTGGCCTGGCCCTCGTTGCTGTAGGCCATACCCTCCAGTTCACCGATCTCCTCGAAACGCGCATCACCCGTGGCCGGATCAGGTCCGAGATTGCGGAACAGGAAATTCCGCGTCGTGTCATTCGCCACCAGGATATCCATGTGCCCATCGTCGTCGAGGTCCGTGGCGGTAACCCCAAGGGCCTTACCCTCGGGGCGCCCGGATATGGGGTCGGCCACACGGATGCCGGAGGCTTCGCTGATGTCCGTGAAACGAACCACACCGTCCGCGTCCGGGCCGTCGTTGCGATACAGCCGGTCAAAGGCCCCGGTGTAGTGATTGGGCGCACCGTACGCCCTGCCCAGCCCCGTCAGGCGGAAGTCGATCTCCAGGTCGATCGCGCGACTCCAACGCACGTAGTTGCCCACGAACAGATCCAGGTCACCGTCGCCGTCCGCATCCAGGAACACCGCCCCGCTGGACCACTCATCGGGGTTCCCGGCGACGCCCACGTCGCGGGCCACATCGGTGAAACGGTCGCCATCGTTGCGATACAGGCGATTGCGCCCCAGGACCGTGAGGTAGATGTCCGGGTCACCGTCAGCGTCATAGTCGGCCACCGTGGCGCCCATGCCGTAGGCATCGTCGAGCAGACCAATCGCCTCGGTGACATCGACATAGCGCACCCCACCGTCCTCGCCGCTGTCATTGCGGTACAGACGGGCGCTTGCGGCCCGACGGCGCGCCGTATCGGTCTCCTTGTCGGGCCAATGGTTGGAACTGACCAGGTACAGATCGGGATCACCGTCTGCGTCGTAATCCAGAAAGGCCAGGCCCGAGCCCATGGTCTCGGGGATGAGCTTGTCACCGTAGGCCCCGGTTGTGTGCACGAAATCGATGCCCGCCCGCGCGGTGATATCGGTGAAGGGAATGCGCGGTGGTAGCGGGGCACCCTCCTGCCCACGCTCACCGGTCGATGACGCTGAGCCTCCTCCCGGCTTAGTCGGGGTCGCCATGATCACCGGCGCGGCTATCTCGGCGTCTGCACCACGCGGCACGTCATCCGTGTCCCGGCCCAGGTACAAGGCCAGGGTGATCGCAACAGCAATAGCCGCGAACACCAGCAGCGAAGTTCGGAACGCACGGCCGATACGATCTTCAGCGCGCGGCATGGGATGCCTCCTCCAGGTCCACGTCGACCGCCTGGCCGCGGTGAAGGTCGTATATCACGATGGCCTCGGCGGCGTGGTCGGCGGCGGGGTTGGCACGACGATGGCGGGCGACAGCCTGCTCGGCGGCGTGTTCGTCCGGCTTATAGGCCAGGTGCAGTTCACGGTGTTTGGCGGCGCGCGCGTCGTCGCCCAGTTCGGCGTAGACAAGGGCCAGGTTGTGGTGCGCACTGAGGTTTTCCGCATCGGTATCCAGCACGCGCAGGAATTCATCCCGGGCGCGTTCGAGCCATGCAATGCGCCCTTGTTCACGCGCCGCGCCGCGCTCCATGCGGCTGCGTTCGTAGAGCGTTCGGCCGAGAAAGGCCCGTGCCCGGTAGTCGCGGCTGAAATCGAAGCCGCGATCACGGGCCTCCTGAAAGCGGGTATCCAACAGCGCCTCCAGGGTCGCAATGGCCTGGTCCAGGTTGCCGTTTTGGCGATCCACCTGGGCGGAGAACCAGGCCAGCACCCAGGGCGCGGCATCCCGGGCCTTCGCGCGATGCAGGGCACGCGCGGCATCAGCGACACGCCCTTCCCGTAAATAGACGCGCGCCAGATTCACAGGGCCATCGGTTCGCCCCAATGCTTCCACCTGCTGGAAGGCCTGTTCAGCCTGGCGTAGCGCCCCCTTGTTGGCGCCCCCCGCCGTGGCGGAACCGGCCCCGGAGCGCAGCAAGCCGATACCGTAGTCATTCCAACGCTCCCAAACCGGCGGTGTTTCCCGCGCGGCGTTATCAAGCACCGCGCCGCGCCCGGCGACGGGCAGAACCAGCCGGTCCTCGGCCATGACGGTGACAGGCAGGTCATTGCCCCTGAATCGGTCGCCCAGGATGTGCTTGAGATAGGTACTGTCGAACTTGCGGTACTTGAGGGCCACTTTCAGTTCGACCGGCCCGATGATGTCCCGCGGCACCCGCAACCGGTAGTGAACAACCGCGGCCGCGCCGGGAGGAATCTGGTTGTTGTACAGGGTGGTGAAGGTGTCCTGACCGTTGCGTCGGTCGAGACGCTCGCCCTTGGCCGTGAGCACGTAGGCATTGACGAAATGGGCCCAGACATCAACACGATCTTCGTCACCGAGGGCCCCACTGCGGCCGATTTCACGCCCGTCAGCGCGGGCCTGCATATCCAGCCAGAGCTGGTTGGAGTCCGCGGTACCCTGGGTCAGGACGTGGCCCACCCCCGTGGTCCGGATCACCACCTCCAGCAGATAGTCCGCTCCCGGTTCGAGCGCGGGGTACCCAGGCCCCAGCGGCGCACTCAGGGTCCCGTCGATACGCCCCCCTGAGCGCAGTCCGAACAGGTCCACCCGCGCGCTCTTACGCAACATGGTCTGGTGGGCGGCGATGGTCGCGGGTTCCAACCCGACCATGTGCGCCAAACCGGTGTTGGCCGCGGGAAACAGGTGACTGTGCACGCTGCGCTCGCCGTTGCCGTCGAAATCCCGCGCCGCCGGGTCGTCCGAAACAGTCAGGGGCATGTGGCAATTGGCGCATCGGTCCACCGCCTTTGGCGGGTAGTAGAAGCTGTCCACGCGGTGACCGGAGACCCCACTGAGCAGGAAACTGTCGTAATGATTCTGGCCGCGCAGCCACTTGTAGCGGTTCACCTCCACGCTCATATGCGCCTTGTGGCAGCCTGAGCAGAATTCCGCGCCGCGGTGCACCGGCTTCATGAGTGTGGCCTTGTGGAACTCGGGCTTGGCCTTGATCAACTGGCGGTTGAGAAAACGGCCCAGGGCGTGACCCGAATCGGCGAACGGGTAGCGACGTGGTGTCTCAAGGGTGTAATCGGCGTTACCCCTCAGGCTGTCCACCGACGTTATCGCATGACAACTCATGCAGGTCAGACCGGCATGGGCCTGGGGGTCGGCCACGGTATCGAACCCCGGGTCATCGAAGGCACCCGAGGTCATGGGCACGGTGTCATGGCAGCCACCGCAGAAGCGGGCCACGCGGACGCTCCCATCGCGCTTGAGCCCCATCTCGCGGGTCTCATTCACACTGAACGCATAGGCGGGGTTGTTGAAGGAGCTGAAACGGTGCGCAGACTGCTGGAACTGCGCGTCGATATCCCCATGACACTCGGCGCAGACGGCATCGGTCATCAAGGCTTGCGGTGAAATAGTCCGCCCGCCCGTGGTCTTGAACAGGCTGGGCGCGAACTGACCGGTCAGCGGCGGCGACTCGTCCGAGCGCGTCCGTATATGAACGCCCAGCATGAGCGCCACGAACACCCCCGCCACCACCGCCCCGTTGACCGCCGCTCTCCAGCGGATGCGCGGACCCGCCAGACGATGCAGCACGAACAGCCAGATGGCCACGAAAGGGGCGATCACGTGCAGCCAGTAAGCGGCCCCGCGCAGTGTGGGGTCATTGATCTCGAAGAAACCGAAACGGGTAAGCACCACGCCACTGAGCAGGACAGCGACACCCGAAGCGAAAAGCCCCAGGCCCGCGCGAACGGCCGCGCGGTTGGCACGCCCGAGAGCGCGTCTGAGATGGCCCAGCCCGAACACGAGAAAAGGCGGGATCAACAGCAACCCAAGCGCCAGGTGCAGCAGAAACATGAGCAGGTAGAAATAGTCCTGCCAGATTGCACCGGTGAACCACTCCAGTGCCGTTACGCCAGCCAGATAAGCGGAGTTCACCGCCAGCAGGGCAAACAACACGAACACCAGTGACAACCAGCGGCGCAGCACCGGTGTGAGCACAGCCCGACGACTGCCATGGGCAGGCCGTTCAGGGATCGGTTTCCGGGGGGTCTCAGGCACGAAAAACAGCGTCTCTGGATCATGAATCCGGGGCATCGCCATGGACGTCATCGGTCGGGAGGATCGTCAACGCGCCTGGCGGCGCATTGTTTACACTACGTGACGCAGAGGCGCCTTGATTCGAGTCAGGGTGCTTTCGCAGGCCGCCTGAGAAGCTCCCGGTCGCGCTCCAATCAAACCTGGAAGATCCGCCCCCATGAACATCCATCGCACGATTTCACTCGCCCTGTTCATTGCCGCCGGCACCCCCCTTATCGCGCCCACGGCGCTGGCCGGGAACCATGGCGAAGAACGGGGTGAACGCATGAAGGCTGAGCGCGAGGCCCATCGAGAGGCCATGCAGGAACGGCGCGAAAACATGCGCGAGCAACGGCAAGCCGAGATGGAGGCCATGCGCGAACAACGCCAACAGGAGATGGAGGCCGAACGCGAACGGATTCAAGCCGAGCGTGAAGCGCTACGCGAACAACACAAGGCGGAACGTGAAGCGACCCGTGAACAGATGAAGGCCGAGCGTGAAGCCATGCGCGAGCAGCGCAAAGCCGAACGCGAGGCCATGCGTGAGCGACGCAAAAGCGAGCGCGAGCCGCGTGGGCGCTACTAAGGAAGCTCTGAACGAATCGTGACACGGCGCCTTGGCCCGTCTAATCGCCCATTTCAGCGTTGCGAATCTTCGCAATAGCACGCTATTACGTTCGATTCGCGCCTTGAACTGAACGATTATCCGAACCCATTCGCTCGCGCCAGATTCATTCAGAGCTTCCCTAAGCGCCACGCGCACCTTCCCCCGTAAAACCCAAGGCCCACCTTGCACCCCGGATCACAGATGCACCACTTCGTTACCCGCGTCCTGCTGATGTTCACGCTTGGCCTGTTCTCCGTTGCAGCCGTTCGTGCCGCGGACAGCCCGACAGGGACCTGGACCCTGCACAGCCCTGACCCCATTGAGGAGGTCTACACGGCCGTCTACCAGGCCCTCGAGGCCGAACAGTTCTGGGTGGTGTTCGAGGCTGACATGGGCGCGCGCATGGCCCGCTTCGCGGACCGCTGGGGGAACGATTACAACCGCAACGGCCTCGGTGCTGTGAAATCCATGGTGTTCTGCAACATCTGGTGGACCAATCGCATGGCCAATGCGCACCCTGACATGCTCGGCACCTGCCCATTGCACATCACAATTTACGAAAAGGACGGACGCACCACCGTAATCCTGCCGCGCCCCACGGCACTCGCGGGCGACGGTCCGGAGGCCGCCAAGGCAGCCGCAAGGGAGCTGGAGAAGGAACTCACCACGCTGGTGGAACGGGCATTGAGACCCACACCCTGAGTGCAAACACCCTGGATCGAAATCCGCGCATCGGTTTCCGGGTTGGACGATCCGGCCCCGACCATCCGCTATCAACGCCGCGTCCCGAGGCTCTGATACCTTTGCCGTAACCGGCACCCCGTGGTCCCGCCCCGCCGAATCGCCCAGGCCCGGATCATCCCCGGCCACCGCCCCTTTCCCGACGAGCACCGAACCGATGATGTTGAATCCGGCCCGCCGCCCCATCGCCCGGCTCACAGGCGGATTTCTAGCACTGTTCACCCTGTGCCTGGTGCTGCTGGGCCATGCGCATGCCGCGGAGTCAGTTGCAAACGACGAATCGGCGGACACGGTCGTGCCCAGCGCGCTGTCATCGCCACGGGCCACCATGGAGACGTTTCTCCAGGCCATGAACGACATCAAGCGCGGTCAGCCGGGGCGGATCGACGATGCCATCAGCGCCCTGGACCTGTCCGGCGTCAATCCACTGGTGCAGCGCGAGCGCGGATCAGAACTCGCTTGGACCCTGCTCGAGATCATGGACCGCACCCGGCGTGTCGACACCGCGCGCGTACCCAACCGCGCCGAGGGCGCGCCCTGGACCTTTGAGCGGTATCCCCAGGGCACCATCAGCGTGGCACGGGTAAGCGACGGTCGCTGGCTGTTCAGCCGCGCCAGCCTCGAAAGACTGACCGAGATCATGGACGGTCTGCAGGAGAAAAAACGCGTCGTCTCCACACCGGACTCGGCGGGCTACCAGCCTCTGAGCCTACGCCTACGCCAGGCCATGCCCCGCGAGCTGCGCCGCACCGCGGTCCTGCTTGAACACTGGCAATGGATCGCCATTGCCCTGGTGATCATGCTGGGTGTCATCGCCGACAAGATCGGCGGCCTGATCCTGGCGACCCTGGTCAGGCGCTGGAGAAGCAGCGAGCGCGCCCGCTTTTACGGTGAGATCAAGGACAACCTGCTCCGCCCCTTCGCCCTGTTCGCCATGGCCGCGGTGTGGTGGGCGGGCCTGAACCTGCTGTCCCTGCCCGACAATGTCCTGGCGATCCTGCTCACCGCGGCCAAGTTCCTGGTCACCCTGTCCGGGGTCTGGGGCGCATATCGATTGGTCGATGTGCTCAGCGCCTGGCTGCGCGAGAAGGCCTCGGGCACTGCCACCAAGGTGGACGATGTACTGGTCCCGCTGCTCACGCGCACCGCGAAAGTGCTGATCACCGTGGTGGGCATCGTGTTCCTGGCGGACACCCTGCGGATGAACATCACGGGCCTGCTTGCCGGACTGGGACTGGGCGGTCTGGCCTTCGCCCTGGCCGCGAAGGACGTGGTGGAGAACCTGTTCGGCTCGGTCACCGTGGTGGTGGACCGCCCGTTCACCGTCGGGGACTGGGTCATCATCGACGACGTGGAAGGCACCGTGGAGGACATGGGCTTTCGCTCCACCCGTATCCGCACGTTCTACAACTCCGTGGTGAGCATGCCGAATTCACGCATGATCACCGCCCATGTGGACAACATGGGCAAACGCCGATACCGCCGCTTCAAGACCACCCTCGGCGTGGCCTACGACACGCCGCCGGCCAAGATTGCCGCCTTTTGTGAAGGCATCCGGGAGTTGGTGCGACTGCATCCGGACACCCGCAAGGATTACTTCCACGTCTACTTCAATGACCTGGGCGCCAGTTCCCTCGACATCATGGTGTACATCTTTTTCCAATGTCCGGACTGGAGCGCCGAACTACAGGCTCGCCACGCGTTTCTGCTCGATGTGATGAAGCTGGCCGACAAACTCGGAGTGGAGTTCGCTTTCCCGACCCGCACCCTCTACATGCGCCAGGAAGACACCCCCTGTCACCAGGACTGGGGCGAACTGGACAGTGGCGATATCGGACGCATGGCCGCCGGGGACGTTTCGAGCCACTGATCGCGATGGCTACCCCGCACATACAGCCCGGGCAGTACCTGTTGATCATCGGCGCCATGAAATGCGGCACCACGTCCCTGTTCGATTACCTTTCCGGTCACCCCCGGATCTGTCCGGCGCGCATCAAGGAACCGGAATACTTCTCCCGTCAACAGGGCCACGCCAGCGCGCTGTCGGACTACGAAAGCCTGTGGGATTTCGACCCGCGGCGGCATGCCTGGGCCATGGAAGCATCCACGGGCTACACCAAGTTTCCCGTCGAGCACGGGGTTCCCGAGCGCATCCATGGCCACGGACTGAGGCCACGCTTCATCTACCTGGTGCGTGAGCCCCTCGCGCGCATCGAGAGCCACTACAACTTCATGTTGCCGCAGCCGGGCTGGGACCTGCCCATCACCCATGAAAACCTGATCAACACCAGCCGATACCATCTCCAGTTGAGCCGGTTCCTTGATGTCTTCCCCCGCGACGACCTTCTGGTTCTGGATTTCGCCGACCTGCGCGACAGGCCTGATCAACTGCTCGCCCGGGTGTGCTCGTTTCTCGATATCGATGACGCGTACAGGCCTACGGATTTCGGCGTATCCAACCCCACAGATACCACCGAGCCTCTGGATATCGCGCTCAAGCGTCTGGGCCTGGGTGGCGCAACGGCTGTCATACCCTGGCGGGTGAAGCGGAGCCTGCGCCCCTGGGTGAAAAAATGGGGCCTGAGTGGGAAACGCAGGCTTTCGGCGGCGGAGCGTGACACAATTCGCGCCGCCCTGGCCGATGATATGGCAGCCCTGCACAAGGACTTCGCCATCGACACCACGCGCTGGGGATTTTGAACCCGGTGCCCAACGCCCCTCTCCTTCACACCTGATCAACGCTATGAGCACGGCCAACAGGGAACAGACCACCAAACGGGTCACCGTCATCGGTGCCCTGGTCAACCTCGTGCTCTCCATCGCGAAGGTTGTCGCGGGCGTGATCGGCCATTCCGCGGCCCTGGTTGCCGATGGAATCCATTCGCTGTCCGACCTTGCCTCCGATGTCATGGTCTGGGTCGCGGCACATCATGGCCACAAGGACGCGGACGACGACCATCCCTACGGTCACGGCCGATTTGAAACACTCGCCACCGCGGCGCTGGGTCTGTTACTGATCGCGGTCGCGCTGGGCATCGGCATCGATGCCGTCGGGCGACTGATGGATACCGATGACGCGGTTATCCCGTCACAACTCACTCTGTGGGTGACAGTGATCGCCATCGCATCCAAGGAGTTCCTCTATCACTACACCGTGGCCGCGGCACAACGGATCAACTCCGCAATGCTGCGCGCGAACGCCTGGCACCACCGTTCCGACGCCGTTTCCTCCATAGTCGTCCTGGTGGGTATTGTCGGCGCGCAATGGGGCCTCCCCTTGCTCGACCCGGTCGCGGCCCTGGTGGTCGGCGTCATGGTCGCGCGCATCGGCTGGGAACTCGGCTGGGGTGCCGTTGAGGAATTGGTCGACAAAGGCCTCGACCCCGAGCGACTGGAAGAGATCGAACGCTGCATCGAGTCCGTACCCGGTGTCGTGGACCTGCATATGCTGCGTACCCGTCGCATCGGCTCCGAGGCTCTGGCGGACGTGCACATACTGGTGGACTCCCGCGTGTCCGTTTCCGAAGGCCACCAGATTGCCGAAGAGGTACGTCAGGCGCTCGTGCGCGATATCGACGAACTGGGTGACGTCACCGTACACATCGACCCTGAGGACGATGAGAAAGCCCCCACCTGCGCCGGACTGCCACCGCGCCACAAGGTACTTGAGGATGTTCAGGACCGATTCCGCGAGGCGGGGGTATCCCTGGTACCCGCCGAAGCAACGCTGCACTACCTGTCCGGGCGTGTGGACGTTGAAGTCAATCTCCCCCTTTCGGAAGTCCCCGATCCCTCTAAAGCCACCGAGTTGCAGGACACGCTGCGCGAATCGGTCAAGCCCATTCGCTACCTCGGCGGACTCGATGTCCGGTTCTACTGAACGCATGTGCTCAGCGGCCTCGGCGACATGCACCAAAAACGAACGCGCGATACATGTTA
Organism: Gammaproteobacteria bacterium; assembly: GCA_049604295.1. Taxonomy (GTDB): domain Bacteria; phylum Pseudomonadota; class Gammaproteobacteria; order JACKNK01; family JACKNK01; genus JBMYTL01. Next base: position 580 of record JBMYTL010000013.1, on the reverse strand, counting down.
TGCACCATAATGGTGCATTCGGTCCGATCACATGCGCCTAACTGATTGATCATTCGAGCAAATCGCTCGCCCAACCCCTGGCACATATTCTGCTTCATCGGGACACCCGCGTTTCGGATGCATCGATAAGCGGTGCCACTCTCAACAGCCCCCCCGTAGGAGGAACCAACAATGTCCGCTAGCGACGTTATGAATCTGATCAAAGAGAAAGACGTGCAGTTCGTCGACCTGCGCTTCTGCGACACCCGCGGCAAAGAGCAGCACGTCACCATGCCCGTGTCGCAGCTGGACGAAGACATGCTCGAGAACGGCAAGATGTTCGACGGCTCCTCCATCGCTGGTTGGAAGGGCATCAACGAGTCCGACATGATCCTCGAGCTGGATACCGACACTGCGGTCATGGATCCCTTCATGGATGATCCGACCCTGATCATCCGCTGCAACATCATCGAGCCCACCACCATGCAGGGCTACGAGCGCGACCCCCGTTCCATTGCCAAGCGCGCCGAGGAGTATCTGAAGTCCACCGGCATCGCCGACACCGCCTACTTCGGTCCTGAGAACGAGTTCTTCGTGTTCG
>JBMYTL010000012.1:33468-59183 GCA_049604295.1 Gammaproteobacteria bacterium | reverse complement strand
TCTAGCGCTTGAGGTTCTTCAGGCGTTTGTTGCCCGCCTTGTCCGGGTTGACGTTGAGCATGAACCAGGAGAACCAGTCCGCGTAGCCCTCGGGTGCCGGCGGGACGTAGCCCGTGGCCTCGCCCTGACGGTTACACATGTTCACTGAAAGCGCGCGCAGCTGGGTGAGCTGCTGGTCGGTCAGCGGGGGCTCGATCCGTTCGGCTGCCTGTTGGCTCAGGCTTGCCCCCTGGGCCTCACAGAGTTCACCGGCCTGAGCGGGGCTGATGGTCAACAACAGGCCGCCGAGCCCGAGGAACAGGATTCGCATGGGGTGCCGGACCTCAGAAATGGGGTTTTTCGTCCAGGTCTTCATAGCGCTTCACGCTCGCCATGATCTCGCGCTTGGCCGCCTCAGCGTCCGCCCAGCCGTCAAGCTTCACCCACTTACCGGGTTCGAGATCCTTGTAGTGCTCGAAGAAATGCGCAATCTGCTCAAGCAGCATCTGCGGGATCTCCTCCGGGCCATTGGCGTGCCGGTACAGGGAGCAGAGTTTGTTGATCGGCACCGCCAGAACCTTGGAATCAGGGCCTCCATCGTCAGTCATGCGCAGCAGCGCCACCGGGCGCACCTGGATGACGGAGCCGGAGATCAGCGGTACCGGCGTCACCACCATGACATCCACGGGGTCGCCATCCTCGGCCAGGGTGTGCGGGACATAGCCGTAGTTGCAGGGGTAGTGCATGGCGGTGTTCATGAAGCGATCCACGAACATGGCGCCCGTGTCCTTGTCGACCTCGTACTTGACGGGGTCGGAATGGGCGGGGATCTCGATGATGACGTTGATCTCGTCGGGCTTCTTGCTGCCTGCGCTGACGCGGTCCAGGTTCATGGGTCGGGGCCTCGATGATGGTGTGAGATGCTTGTGATTTGTAGGCCTGACGGCCTTTGGGGACGCCCTTACCAGGCGCCGAAGGGCGGGTAGTATAAGCGGGCCGGGTCCCTTTATGACACAGTGCACAAAAGTGCACGTGCGCGACGGCTTCAATCAGGACAATGCTCAAGCACTACGACGAATTACCTCCGGGATTTCTCGAGGTCGGCCCCGAGGGCCTTGAGACCCTGCTGGGCGGCCCTGCGCTGATCGAACTGCCGGGCCGTCGGCCCGAGCCGCTGTTCGTCTCCATCATGCTTCATGGCAACGAACCCACGGGGCTTTATGCCGTACAGGACATGTTGCGGCGCCATGTGGGGCGGGAGTTGCCCCGCGCCCTGACACTGTTCGTCGGTAACGTGGCTGCCGCCGCACGCGGTCTGAGGCGGCTCGATGGACAGCCCGACTACAACAGGGTCTGGCCCGTGGATGGTCAACCCGCCGATGATTCCCGCGAGGCGGTGATGATGTGCGGCATTGTCGAACACATGAGTCGCCGTAAGGTGTTCGCCAGTATCGATGTCCATAACAACACGGGCCTCAATCCCCACTACGGTTGCGTCAACCGGCTCGATCACCGCTACATGCATCTGGCGGCCATGTTCAGTCGCATCGGTGTGTATTTCATCCGTCCGCAAGGGGTGTGTTCCATGGCCATGGGCGCTCTGGCACCCAGCACGATCATCGAATGTGGCAAGGCGGGTCAGGTCCAGGGCACCGCCCATGTGGCCGACTTTCTCAATGCAGCCCTGCACCTTGATCATCATCCGGACCATCCCGTCCATCCCGGCGACCTGGATCTCTATCACACGGTGGCGACGGTGACCGTGCCTGCCGATGTGAGCTTCGGGTTCGGGGATGCCGGGACAGAGCTTTGTCTGGACCCGGAACTGGAGCGCTTCAATTTCCGCGAGCTGCGAGCGGGGACCCCCTTCGGGCGCATCTGCTCCGGTACGGAATTGCCCGTGGAGGTGCGCGACGAGCATGGCGTGGAGGTCGGGCCGCGCTACTTTCGTGTCGACCGGGGCGAGCTGTGCCTGGAACGGCCCGTGATGCCATCGATGCTGACCCTGGATGAGCGTGTCATCCGGCAGGATTGCCTCTGCTACCTTATGGAGCGGATCGATACTCGCGACGTCTAGCGTGGGGCCGTTTGCGCCACGCCTGGATCTGCCCGGTTGAGCGCCTCGCGGGAGCAGGGAAGGAGGGACGGCGGGTGTTCACTTCTCGACCGAATAGAGGTTTTTCCACTCGATCCATTCGTTGGGGATGACCTTCACCCGTGAAATACACTCGCCCTTGTTCGGCGAGAACTTGTCCAGGTTGTCCAGGGTGCAGCGGTCGCCGCCGTGGACCTGAAGCCAGTCGATCTTCTCGCAGGGGATGCCGAAGAATTTCACCGTTTCGTACTCCGAGCGCAGGGGTTTGATGCTCGAAAACTCCACGGACTGGGTGTCATAGGCGATGGTGCCATCGCGGACCCAGGCTGTGATGCGCGGCACGATGCTTGTAACCAGGTAGCCCGCGTTGTTGGTCAGACGAATGCCCAGGCTGCAGGAGCTGGCGCGGCTGTCCACGCGCTCGAGCGTCAGGTCCAGCAGGGCCAGTTCGTCGTTCTTGGCCTGGGTGCTTCTACCCTGGGGTGAGCCACCGGCGGGGGCGGTGGTGGGCGCGGTCATGGCGCCCCCCTGCCCGTCGAGGTATTCCCATGTGAAGTCGTCCTTGAGGCGTACTTCGCGCCCGTCTGGCGTTGTGACGATGATGAACCCGGCGTGTACCAGGGCGGGCAGGCCGGCGAGCGTGATCAGGGCAATGGTGACGACTGAACGAAGGGTCATGGGGTGCTCCAGATTCCAACTTTCACCCTAACATCACTGAAAGGGGTGACTATGGATCAATCGACCGGATCGCCCGTCAACCGTTCCTGGGCCTCGCGGTATTTAAGCGCCGTGCGCGCGACGATTTCACCCGGGAGTTCAGGGCCGGGAGGGGTCTTGTCCCAGTTCAGGGTCTCCAGGTAGTCACGAACGAACTGCTTGTCGAAGCTCGGCGGGCTGATGCCCGGGCGGTACTGGTCTGCTGGCCAGAAGCGGGATGAATCCGGCGTCAGGACTTCATCTATAAGCACCACCCGGCCATCGTCGTCCAGACCGAACTCGAACTTGGTGTCAGCGATGATGATCCCGCGCCGCGCCGCGTGTTCGCGGGCATGACTGTAGATGCGGATGGACAGATCACGGACCTGCTCCGCCAGGTCGGCGCCGATCAGTCTGACCGTCTCATCGAAATCGATGTTCATGTCGTGGTCGCCCACGGCCGCCTTGGTCGACGGGGTGAACAGGGGATCATCGAGACGGTCCGCCTGCTCAAGCCCGGCGGGCAGCGCGATCCCGCAGACCGTACCGGTGGCCTGGTAGTCCTTCCAGCCACTGCCGACGATATAGCCGCGCACGATGGCTTCCACCGGTAGGGGCTTGAGTTTGCGCACCACCATCGAACGGCCGACGGCCTGTGCATAGTCGTCCTCGTCACCGAGCACGTCGCGCAGGCTCCGTTCGGACAGGTGATTGGCCACGATATCCGCGGTGGCCTCGAACCAGAATTCGGACACCGCCGTCAGAACCTCGCCCTTACCGGGGATCGGTGTCGGCATGATCACGTCGAAGGCGGAGATGCGGTCGGAGGTGACCAGCAGCATGTGCTCGTCGTCCACGTTATAGATGTCGCGGACCTTGCCTTTCTGGATGAGCGGCAGGCTCTTTATGTGGGATTCGTACAGTGAGGACATGGGGGGGAGTAGCGGATGAGGGCTGGCGGAAGCGAAGTTTAGGGTGAAGCGCGTGCGGACGGTACAAACGCCCCAAGCGGATGCGGCCGGGATGTAGGCCACCGCGTGCTGACAACCAATGCGTCGGACGGCAGGCCGGGTCAAGAACATCCCGAAGCGGGCGGCCCTTGGCTTTGCGTACGGTTGGCGGGCTCAGTGCATGCGACCCGTTCGGGTTCGCCCTTCGATCAGATCCAATAACAATTCAAAACGCCTGATGTCGTAGGGCATGACGCTGTTTTTCTCTTTGGCGTCGTTGCCCAGGTGTTGATATACGCGGTCGCGGGCGTCGTGCTTCTCCCGCTGCGGGGCGACCACCCAGGCGGCGCAAAGTCGGATGGTTTCGACGTAATATGAGGCGGGGAAATCACCCGTGGTGTGTTCATGGTTGGTAACGAGCGCCCGATAGTGACGCGCGAAAGCGTCGAGATCCGGAGCATCGCCGTCCGTCCACCAACGCAGTAGTTCGAGCATCAACCAGTTCACCAGCAGGTTGTGCTCCGTGTATTGGACGATGGCTTCGTTCTCCGTGCTGGTCTCAAGCGCCGCCAAGGCATGGTCGATTCGTTCTCTGAGGCTCACCAGATCCAGCACACCCTCAGGCAGTGGGGGTGGATTGGGAAGGAGTCGATAGAGGTGGTAGGTCAGGTCGAGGGCGATGCGCTCGGACCGGAAACGGCACGGGCCGGCCTTCAAGAGGCCGTAGCCGTCCAAGTCACGTTCATAGGCCTGCTCCGCGTAATCGAGCATGCCCTTCACCGCTCGCAGTTCACCCATGCGGTGGGCGGAGTGGCGAAGCGCTACCGCGCGCAGGTAGGCGGCCTCCCGTCCCGTCACCGCCTTGGACGAGGCGCGCGCCGCAATGGCGAGTGCCCGGTTGGAAAGGATGGCCGCCACGCGCCAGATCTCCTCCGCCGCGAACAGATAAGCGTAGGCGAGGTAGAACGCATAGCCTGTGTCGTCGTCGTCGCGGACCTTCTGTAGCTCACGGTCCCAATCGTCCGCGCTCAATTCACCTGGACGGTATTTGGCCAAGACCTTTCTAACGAACGCTTCGGTGTTCTCGAAACGGTCAAAGGTAAGTCTGGGGGCATTACGTGAGCGCTGGGGTTCAGAGCGGGAGTTGACGAGGGCGAAACTACCCTCGGTTACCGCGTCGAAACACTTTCCCCAGGTCTCCATGACCCGCTTGTCGATAGCCGTTTCCAAGCGTGTGATGAGTGCCTCATAGCGCTCCTTGACCCGTGCGATACCCGGGTCGTTGAGTTCTCGCTCCAGGGTGGATGGGGAGTGATCGATGACCAAATGGTGTGTGTAGGCACGCCAACGTCGGCGGAAATCCGTGAAAACCTTTGGCCGCGTCGTGACCATCGGACGGACGAACTCGAGCAGGGCATCCGGTTTTGCCTCAATGATCTCCTCCTTCAGCCTCCTCAGGAAATTGGTTGTGCCGGGGTCGAATTCACCCAGGAAGGTATCCAGCCACTGGTCAAACTGGTTATCGAAGCCCGTGTTCTCTTGGCGCGCACTCTCCTGATTGGGCGGATTCAGGACACCGCGCTCCGCCAGATAGGCACGTGGATGACGCAGGTAGCGATCGGCGAAGCTTGTGTCCTCGCCCGGTACGGTGTGCTTGGCCGCGGCCGCGAAAATGGCTCGATCCCCGGTGATCAAAACCATGTACTTGCGCTCGCGTGGGTCGTCGGAGGGGCGCCGTCGTTCAAGAACATGATTGATCCATTCGACGCGCGCGAGAACCTGAGCGTCCGTATCAGTGAGAAAGTTCGCGTGGGTTTTGCTTTTTTCACTTTTCAGACGGTTGAACCACTGTTCCCGCAATTTATGGAAGCGTATGCGGTCGCCGATTGTCCGCGGTGCCTCCAGGGCCTCCCGCCAATCAAGGTCGTCTATCAGCTGTCCATTCAAGAGGTAATCAGGGGGGGCGATCCGGTGTCCTTTCAGGAGATCTCCGTAGCGCCGCAGCTCAGTGAGCGCACCGTCCTGTCCGCGCAGAAATGCGGCAATGGTACTGGCGTTTTTCGCCAGTTGTTGGGTGGCTGCTTCCGCCTCCGTCTCGTCCACCCGGGTCATAAGTTGGCGCATGGCCTGAACCCGCGCCTCAATGCGCTGGGTTTCTAATTCAGCATTGCGGCTGACGGCATTGAACACGTTCTGCATTTCTTCACCCAAGGGGGGAAGCATGATCACCGGCAGTGTGTCGGTCAGGGTATGAAAAATGTACTCCGCCAGGGCGGTGCCCATGGCGATCACAACATCCTTCTCCTCGCCAGGAAAAACCTCCGCGTAACCTTCCTTGCGCCGTTTTGTGTGCGGGGCTTTTTCCCAAGGGCTGGTGTAGAGCTTGACGATGTCCGTATCCACGGCATGGAGGATCTTGCCGTCCTGGCTCAGAACCCGCCGGTCATGGCGGCGGGGCTCCAGGTAGCGCCGTTGGATGGCGGCCGCCCGGAGAAAACTGGCCAACTGGGCCTCGTTTGTTTCAGCCATGCTGGTCTCCAACGAGTGGCGATCGCGCTTCGCTGGTGCCAAAGAGGCGGGCGAAGTCTTCCAGGGACTGTTCTTTTTGCTTTCGCAATTCTCGCGAAGGTTCGGCGCTGATCGCGTCGCGGTGCGCGCGGATGCGTGCTTCGGCTTGGTTGTTCCGTCGCCGTGATGCCCGCCATTGTGCCGTGGCACAGGTGGAAGACGCTGAGATGACGATCTGGGGATAGGCGCGTACTCGGAATGTATCGCCATCATGTTCCAGAATGGGGGGAGGCATGAACAAAAGCGCGTTCAGCAACCAATCGTCCGGGTTGATTCCAGAACTTTGTGGGTCCAGTCCGTCGAGACCATCGAGCGCGGGAATCAGGGCATCCGGACCGATGGTGTCGATGATCTGCTCGGCATATCGACGTTGCGCGGGTTGGGGATCAGACATCTGTTTGAACATCCGTGTCAGCGCTTCGCGTAACAGGTCCATATGGTCGAGCAGCCCTTCGGGTTCGGCACGGCACAGAGCGAGCAGCGCCGTTCCCGCCAACGCGGGGCGTGCAAAGAACAGAGGGCTGGCGATCAATTGCCGCAAGCAGGATGTGGCGGCTTCACGGCTGCGCGCCAGGTTGGCGACGGCGTAGAGGGTGAAGTTGAATAGGCGACCATCGGGGTCCGCGGCTCTGTCGCCGAAGAAACCCCGGCCGATACGCTGGGCCAAGACCGGGAGTACCGCCTCGGCGGACAATTCCACGGCGATGCCGAGCAGCAGCTTGACCACGGGAACCCGGTCGCCGCGCGGTTCCATGTCCTCCAGGCAGTCCGCCACGGCGAGCTTCAGGGCTTCGCGGCCATTGGCGCTCAGGGTCTCCGCGAAGGCGCGCAATCCGACCTCTACGGAATCGTCCTGTCGGTTGATATCGAGCGCGGCCTCCGGGAACGCGGCGGGGCCCGCGCCCTCCAGCACGTAGGCTTCAACGCCGACTTTTAGCCATCGCTTCATGGCCTCTCGTTCATCGGGGTCGAAGGCTTGCGTATTGGCTACGGTGTGTGATCGCTCGGAAGTCACGATGTCATTGATAGCAGGTCGAGCACGGCGTGTCGCAGGCGCTCGCCATTGCGTCCATTGTTGATACGTTGCTCAAACGTGGCGTCGAAGGGCTTACCCGGTGGGGTGCGGGGCTGAGTGGTGGGTTTGAGGACCTGCAAACGGACGGCGCCGAGGGTGTCTCCCGGTATGGGATGGCATACCCGCTCCGGTGCACCGTCGATGGAGTCGGGTATGTCCATGGACTTGGCCAAGTCGGCGGTGTAGCCCCATGCCTTGCGGCGTTGGTTTCGAGTGGATTCGCTTGCTGACTTGAAACAGCGGTTCGCCCCGGCATCCAGCGCGGTGGGGCGCCCGTTGGCCACCGTGGTAACCGCCTCGTGACGGAAGCTTAAGGCGAGCTGCCGCATGCCTGCCGGGCGGTGGATAAGCCCCAGTCTGTCGCGAACCCGGTCTCCATCACGTCGGGCCAAGGCCGCGTGCAGCGCTTCAGTCTCAGTGAACCAGACGAGACCGCCCTCCTGGCCCAGGGAGCAGCCTTCCCGCAATGCGCCTTCGACCCAGTTTTCATCCGTGCGTGGTGGGCTGTAGGAGAAGTCGGTCTCCGTGGGGCGGGCCTCCCCGAACTGATGCAGCTTCAATTCGGTCTCGCTGTCGGCGAGCGCGCTGAGAAAGGTGGTCAAGGAGAGTGTGGTGCAGGCTTCCGAAGGGAGGTGATCGCGTCGCAGGGGTTTGTCCGCCTTCAGCCTCAGGTCCGGGCCGTCCGTCGATGCGCTTGGGATGATCCTGGGGCGGGTATCAGGCGCAATCGGGATGAGCTGCAAGGCGGTTATGGGACCTCCGTAGCCTGGGGTGGCCGTCATGGACAGATGCAGGTTCTTCCAGGACTCAATGAATGCTTTGCAGTCATCCGCGCTGAGCAGGTTCGACGCGTACCCATGCAGCATGTTGCCCAGGGCGGTGCGGCCTTGGGCTTCATCCAGAACGATGTCGATGAATTCCGTGCTGTCCATTTCCGAGCGTCGAACGAGTGAGTGACACGCCCACCGGACGGAGTATGTCCGACCCTAAGGCGTCCTCGCAATCTGAAACGCGTCAGTGTCGTCACGGTGATGAAGCCTTGCCTGTCGTAATCGGTTCAGCGCCCACGTTGACTGCGCGGCGGTCGACGGTTGGCCGATGGACTCTCAGTTCGAGCCGCTACGGTGTGGACGGCGGCGCTCTATTCCCAGGTGACGGAGGAGGCGGCCTTGGTCATTTTTTCCGAATCCCAGACCTCGGGCTTACCAGGCGCCTCGCCCTTGCGTGCGGTCACGCCCCAGCCGACCTGCTCGATGTCCACGGTTTTGCCACCGGATTCGACGAAAACGCCTTTGCCACCGAGCAGGGCCACGTGCAGGTGGTCGTCGAAGAAGCGCAGTCCTCCCCAGAAGTCAGTGCCGCGCACGCCTGCGGTGGCGACGGGGGTCTGGACCCGGAAATCGGGTCGGGAGACCGAACTGATGCGACCGGTCACCGCGCGAAACGCTCCGCGCGCCAGCTTGAACACGGCCGAGCCGATGTCTTCCGCCGGTTTGAAGTTGTACTCGGAAACGGTGAAATCGGTGGTGCCACCCAGGGTGACCACGCTGCCATCCTGCATGGTCAGTTCCACGCGGCTGCCGCGTCCGGTGATGATGCGATCACCGGGATGCACCAGGTCGTTGGTTCTCAGCACTCCGAAGCTTCTCTCGTTGCGGACGAAGGCCGTGCCCTGGGTCCGCGTGGCCGTGCCGACGGCAGCGGGGTCTTCGTTCTGTGCGCTCGAGGGCAGTGGCACCAGGGCCATCAGGAAGGGAATAAGGATCAGGAAGTCGCGGCGGAAAATCATGGCTGTGCCTCGCCCCGGGGCGGCCCCGGTCGGCTTGTTTTTGCTTGTGTGTCACGTCCGTAAATGAATGCCGGTGAGGATCCCTGGGTCCGGCTGTTGTGGCTGTATACGCAGCCTACAGCGCCTTGGATGCGGCGCATTCAACAAACCCCGTCTCGGGGTGTTGGATTTGCTGATCGGTTCGGCATCCTCAAGTCGCGCTTCGTGCCTGCTCCACCGCCTGGATGCGTGCGCGCCTGATTGCTTCACCGATTGCCGGTCCCTTGAGACCCGCGCGTGCCGGAGCGGCGCTGTCCACGGCGCGCGCCGCGTCAAGGGCGGCGCGGTAGCCGTCGGCCTGTGGATAGGGCTCATCTTCGAGGCCTGTTCGACCGCGTGCGTCCGCTTCGCAGGCGAGCAGGAACTGCTCCACCCGTTGCGGTCGCCGCCAGGCGTCGGCCGCGGATAGAACCTCGACGATAGTTGCCGCGCGCAATTCATCGAAGCGGTGCACGTGCAGGTGATAGCGGGCCACAAGTCGGCCCAGCTCCCGGTACTCGCGGGGCGTGCGCAGACGCTCGCAGAGGGCGTCGACCAGGGGAACGCCCGCGGCCTCGTGCCCCCGGTGACTGGGCCAGTGCTCTCGCGGTGTCAGCCCCTTGCCGAGGTCATGTACCAGCGTGGCGAAACGCACCACCGGGTCATCGCTCAGGCGGGCGGATTGTTCAAGGGCGAGCAGGGTGTGCACCCCGGTGTCGATTTCCGGGTGCCATTGTTCGGGCTGGGGTACGCCAAACAGGGCATCGACTTCGGGAAACAACTTCTCCAGGGCCCCACAGGCCCGCAGCTGCTCGAAATACACCTGGGGCTTGTCCTCGCCGAGTGCTTTGACAGTTTCCTGCCAGACCCGCTCGGGAACCAGGTGATCGACTTCGCCGGAGCGTGTCATCGCGCTCATCAGTTCCAGGGTCTCATCCGCGACACGGAACCCCAGGGGGGCGTAGCGGGCGGCGAAACGGCAGACACGCAGAATACGCACCGGGTCCTCGGCGAAGGCGGGCGAGACGTGGCGCAACAGGCGTTTTTCGAGGTCATCGAGGCCCCCGAAGGGATCGGTGATCCGGCCATCAGACCTTTGCGCCATGGCATTGATGGTGAGGTCGCGGCGTGACAGGTCCTGTTCCAGGGTCACGTCCGGTTCGGCGTGGACCACGAAGCCGTGGTAACCACGACCGCTTTTGCGCTCGGTGCGCGCCAGCGCGTATTCCTCGCCGGTGTCCGGATGCAGGAATACCGGAAAGTCCTTGCCCACCGGGCGGAAGCCGCGTGACAGCATGTCCGCCGTGGTGGCGCCCACCACCACCCAATCGCGTTCGGTGACGGTGCGTCCGAGGCGCGCGTCGCGCACGGCTCCGCCCACCAGGTGGGTTTCCAGGCCGAACAGGGGGTCGGAGGGCATGAACGCGGGGGATGCGGGAATGGGATTCAGCGCCGCGCACCCTGGCGGTAGCGGGCGAAGTGGGTCCGGCTGCCACTGTCGAACAGGTAGCGTGGGACGATGGATTCCACCGTGTTGGGCGTGATTCCCAGTTCGCCCAGGCCATCCTGGGTGCATACGCTGTCCACCGTCATGGACAGGTAGTTGTCGTAGGTCATGGGTTTCCCCGGTGCCAGGCTCAGCAGGTGGGCCTGGATGCGGGACATCCAGTCGGGCAGGCCCGGAGTCCACACCCGCGCGCCCATCAGGTCAGCCACGTAGCGCACCAGCTCCTGGAAGGTGTAGGCCCGTGGGCCGCACAGCTCATAGCCGCGCCCGTGGCTGTTAGGGTCTTGCAGTGTCTTCACCATGGCCTCCACGACATCGCCCACGTACACCGGTGCGAAGCGGGCGCCCGGGCAGGCCACGGGGAAGAACCCCGGGGTGAGCGCGAGGATGCCGTGGAGCAGCGAGAAGAACCCGTCTCCCTCCCCGAAGATGATGGAGGGGCGGAAGCTGGTGACCGCGACGCTGGGTTTGCCCGTGGTATGGGCGATGTTCTCCGCCTCACCCTTGCTGCGCAGGTACTGACTGGCGCCCGCCGCCGCGTTGGCGTTGAGGGCGCTCATGTGCAGCAGGCGGTTCACGCCTGCCTCGCGGCAGGCCTGGACCACCAGCCGGGAAAGGCCGACATGGGCGTCACGGAAGCCGGCGCCCTTGCGCCCGGAATCGTGCAGTACCCCCACCAGGTTGATGACCGCATCCATGCCCTCGAATTGGGCTGTCAGGGCCTTCGGGTCGTGGATGTCCGCCTCCACCACCTCGACGTGGGGCAGCACCAACAGATCACGGTTGCGCTCGCGTCGGCGGGTGATCACGCGGGTGTGGTAGCCCGCCGATTCCAGCCGCGCGGTGAGGTGGCGACCGACGAAGCCGGAGCCACCGAGAATGCAGACATTTTTGACTTTCATTTTCCGGCCCATGGGCCACCCGATGCGGGCGGCGAAAGCCGATACTGACCCGTGCCATCGATGGAAGGCAACACGATGGCGAACGGGTAGGGCGAGCCCCCTGTGGTGACCCCGGCCATGATGATAACTTTAGCGGCTGATCGCCCATTGCCCCGCGTAACGCCGGGAGAGTCCGAATGATGAAGCCTCAAAGTCCGCGTCGCCTGATTGCCACGACCCTGCTGTCCGTGTCTCTGGCTGTATCTCTGGCCACCGCAACGGCGTGGGGTGCGGACCAGGGCGAGTTGGGCAAAGCCCTCGATTACCTTGAGAAGGGCGAGGTGCGCACGGCGGTGATCGTGCTCAAGCAGATGCTGCAGAAGGACCCGGAGTCCGCGGATGCCCGCCTGCTGTTGGGCAAGACCTACCTGAAACTGGGGCTCGGTGCCGGTGCGGAAAAGGAACTGCGTTGGGCGCGCCGATTGGGCATCGAGGACGACCTGATCCGTTATCCCCTGGGCGAGTCCATCCTGCAACAGGGGGACTACGCGCGGGTGTTAGAGGAACTTAAGGTCGGCGATGCCATGCCGCCCCGCCAGGAGGCGGAAATTCTCACCTTGCAGGGCTTGGCGAAGTTGTCGGAGAACCGCTTGAGCGAAGCCGAAGACCTGTTTATCGAGGCACGCCGCCTGGATTCCTCGTTCATCGATCCGCTGGTGGGCATGGTGCGTGTGCGCATTGCGCAGAAACGCCACATTGCCGCGGAGGACCTGCTCAGCGGCGCCCTGGAGGCGGACCCACGCTGTGCTGATTGCTGGTCCCTGAAGGGGGAGCTCAAGCGCCTCGACGGAAAATACGAGGAGGCGGTGGAGTTCTACCAGACCGCCTCGGATATCGATCCCGCCAACTTCTCCGCGCAGTTGGGGCTGGCCGCCACCCGTATCGAGCTCAATGACCTGGAGGGCGCCGCGGCGGCGCTGGACAAGGTTGAGGAGGTGCGCCCCGCGCATCCGCTGCGCAACTATCTGAACGGGGTCATCGCCTTCCAGGCCCGGGATCTGGAGACCGCCCAGACCGAGGTCGCCGAAGCCCTCAAGGCCATGCCTGATCACCTGCCGTCCACCATGCTCAATGGCTCGGTGAATTTCGCGGCCGGGAATATGTCCGCCGCCATTGAATCGCTGACCAATTACCTGCGCGCCGTTCCCGGACATGTCCCGGCGCGCAAGGTTCTGGCCGCGGCCTACCTGCGTACCGGTGAGGCCGATGCGGCGGTCGAGACCCTGCGCCCCGTCGTTCAGAACCGGCCCGATGACGCCCAGGCCCTGGCCCTGTTCGGAAGCGCCTACTTCCAGAAGGGCGATTACAAGAACGGAGAGGCCTGGTTGGGTAAGGCCCTGGAGAAGGCCCCGGACGCGGAGGCGGTGCGCACCCAATTGGCCATGGCCCAGATGGCCGGTGGTCATGCGGATAAGGCCATCGAGTCATTGCGAAACATGGCAAGCGGCGACAGTGAACTCGGTCGTGCCGATGTGCTGTTGATCCTGGCTCTGCTTGAGAAACGCGATTTCCAGGGGGCCATGGATGCCGCGGATGCCTTGGCGGAAAAGACCCCGGATGCCCAGGTTCCGCGCAACCTCAAGGGCGTTGCCCTGTTGGGAATGGAGGATAAGGAGTCCGCCCGGGCCCAGTTCGAGGCCATTGTCGCTGATGCGCCGGAATTCACCCCGGCCCGGCTCAACCTGGTCAAGATGGACATGGTCGCCGAGGCCTGGGACGACGCACGCGCGGGTGTCGAGGCGATTCTCGAGTACGCGCCGGATAATTCCTCGGCGCTGATGCATCTGGCCGCCATTGAGGCGCGTCAGGGCAATGCCGACGCTGCGGTGGATGTCCTCAAGGAAGCCTGGCGTGAGAACCCGGGTGCGGTGGGGCCCGGTCTTGAACTTATCCGGGTCCACATCCAGGCCGGGCAGAGCGATGAGGCCCTGAATATTGCCCGCACCCTCTACGATGCCCAGCCCGATGCACCACGTATCGCCCGTGCCCTGGCAGCCGCGCAGATGAGCGCGAAGCAGTTCTCCAGCGCGGTCATTACCCTCAAGCGTCTGCACCAGGCCCGGGAAGATGACGAGGACACCAACTTCATGTTGGCCACCGCCCTCGCGGCCAGCGACAACATGGCCGAGGCCGAGCGCGTCAACCGTGCGCTGCTCAATACCAATCCCGACCTGCTCAAGGCTCACCGCCTGATGGTGCGCATCCAGATGGCGCGCAAGCAGGACGAGGACGCGCTCAACACCGCCCGTACCGTCCAGCGGCGCTTCCCCGAGGATGCGTCCGGATACCGCATGGAGGCGGAGATCCGCCTGGCCCGCAAGGAGGAGCGGCTGTCGGCCAATGCCTTCCGTAAGGCGTTTGAGATCGAGCCGTCGGCAGGCCTTGCCATTGCCACCCACAGGGCATTGAGGGCGGTTGCCGACCCGCGTGCGTCAGAGCCGCTGGACGCCTGGTTGGAAACGCATCCGGACGACGTCGGCGTGCGCCTCGTCCAGGCGATCTCATTGCGTGCCGACGGCGAGCTGCGTGCCGCCATCGAGGCCTATGAAACGGTCATCAGTCATGCGCCGGACAACGTTCAGGCGCTCAATAACCTGGCCATCGCCTATGAGGATCTGAATGACCCACGTGCCCTGGAGACGGCGGAGCGGGCCTACGAGGTCAGCGGCGGCCGATCACCCGCGGTGGCGGACACGCTCGGTTGGATGCTGGTGCGCAATGGAGATGCCGGTCGGGCAGTGGATATTCTGGATCGGGCCGTTCAGCAGGCACCCAATGTCCCGGTACTGCGTTATCACTACGCAGCCGCCCTGGCGAAGGTGGGCAATGTGGACAAGGCCTTGCGCGAGTTGGAGAAGCTCAAGGTCCGGGACCAGAAGTTCGAAGGCAAGGATGAAGCCGATGCCCTGTACCGGCAGCTGTCGGGTTGAGTCCCGACCGGGTGACCAACAGGAACAGTCCCGTAGGGGCTGTTCCGAATCGCCCCAGCTTGCCGAATCAGCGTCAGCCCACCGTGTCCTCCCGGTCCGGCGGTGGATACACCGTCCGGGTCTGGCGTGGACTGTTGCGTTCCAGACGTTCGATGACGCCCGCCTGCGCGAGCAGCGCATCCAGGGGCTGCCCCTCCCGCGCCGTTCGTCCCAACGGCAGCCGCGCCAGTGCCTGGTGCCTGCGGCGCAGTTCCAGGTAGTCACGCGGTGGGAGGTCGTTGACGGCCATATGGAATCCCCGTTCCAGGTGCGCGAGACCGGCGGCCAGAAAACAGCTCACCCGTAACTGTCCGTAGGCCAACTCCACGATGGCTTCTTCCACGTTGTTCCCAGCCGAGCTCTTGAGGCTCAGGTAATCAGCCTCTACGGGGCGTCCCGCCCAGAAACGCAGAATCAGGGTCTGGAGCCGTTGGTCGAACGGCACGCGTGTTCCATGGCGTGGAGGCGGTGAATCGTCGAGGGCACGGCAGGCATCGGCGCGAGCCATGGGGGTGGCCCACCAGTGGGCAAGGAGTCGACGCTGTTCGGACTGAGCTGACATTACGGAGGGCGGGCGGGTCGCATGTCGTGAGCGTGCGGCAAACAGTGCGCCAAGACCCGCCGCCGAACAACAGCGACCGGGCGGGTGATGGATATCAGCCTTTTCCGACTTTCCAGCACGGCGGGGGCGCGGCACTATTAAGAGCCGACTAAGACAATAAGTATACGGTCGCGCAGAGTACGCGGTCCCAGGAACAAACCAGTGGCAAGGAGACGGTTCAAATTCCTCGTGGTGGATGCGTCCGGTGTTTCACGCACCGTGATTACCCGTGTCCTGTCCGAGCAGATCCGCGGGCTCGAGGTTGTGGGGGCTGGCAGTGCCGAAGAAGCGCTGGAACTGGCTGCCTGTGAGACCTTCGACGCGGTGTCCACCTCGGTGGTTCTGCCTGGTGAGGATGGTCTCGGATTCGGGCGACGCTTGCGTATGTTGCCCGGTTACGGCGACACGCCATTGCTGCTCATCTCGTCCGATGCCGATGAATCGCGTTTCCGCGATGATCATGAAGCGCGGATCACCGAGGTCTTCGACAAGACCGATGGTTTCGAGGCCCTGGCCGAGTTCCTCATCACCTTCGTGCGTCGTGGCCACCTGTTGTCCGGGCGCGTGCTGTACGTGGAGGACAGCCTGTTGGCCATGCGCATCATCCGCGACATCCTCGAACGCAACGGCCTGGATGTGACTCATGTCGTGAGCGCCGAGCAGGCCGTGGAGCTGTTGCGCGCTCACGAGCACCCCGAGTCCATCCCCTACGACATCGTCATCAGCGACTACCTGCTCAAGGGCCGTATGACCGGCAGAGATCTGGTCGCCGAGATCCGCGCCAACATGCACCTGGACAGTCGACGGTTGCCGGTGCTCATCCTCACGGTCAACCAGGACCAACGCCAGCAGGCGGAGTTGTTCCGTTGCGGCGCCAACGACTTCGTGCCCAAGCCGGTGGAGGAAGACATCCTCATGGCCCGCGTGCGTACCCTCATGCTCCTCAACCACCATACCCGGGCCCTGGACGAACGGGCCGCCGCGCGGCGCAGGGCCTCTGAACCGGCCCGTCGACATCTGCGCGCCTGGCGGCACTGATCGAATCCTTGTCGGTCGGCCTCCCGCACCGGGGTGTTTGATGCTGGAGACGCCCCGGGTGCGCCGATACCATACCCCGCCATGAGAACCCTATCCCGGTACCGCGCCGTCCTGATCGCGGTGCTCGCCCTGTTCATCGGTGCGTGCAGCTTCTCCCAGACCGTCGATTTCATCACCAGCCCCATCGACACCAGCACGCGCTACGTCACCAACAAGGCCAAGCGCTACCTGTTCAACCCCACCCTGGTGGTGAAAGACATCGCCGCGTTGCGCAATGCCTTCCAACGGGTCGCCGGTGCCCTCAAGGGCGAGGCCGAGGAGGAATGGGGCAAGGGCAACGCGCGCCTGCCTGGAACCAAGCGCTACGTGAAATACACCGATGGTTACCAGACCCGGGCCCTGGTGGACTTCAGTAAATCTACCGTCACCATCGAGACCGTGGCGACCACCGATATCTCGGCGCACCTGGTTGATGGCCTCGCCGACACGCTCATGACCCCCGACGATCCCCGCGCGGTGGATCTGTATACGGCGGAGGTTCCAGCCAGCAGCGGCCAGCCCTACCTGTACGGCTTGGTCGTGGACGATGCGGGGCAGCCCATCGTAAGGCGTCGCCAGGCATTGGTGTTCGCCCAGGGCGTGGTGGCGCAGGGCATCACCACCCGTCAGGGCAAGGGAGGCAAGGCCATCCACAGCGTGCGCCTGCCCATGGTCCGTCAGGCCCTCCAGCACCAGGCCCAGCGATACCGTCCCCTGGTGGTCAACAACAGTCAGCGCTATGGCGTGGACCCGAGCCTCATCTACGCCATCATCGAGACCGAGAGCGCCTTCAATCCCTATGCCGTCAGCAGCGCCCCGGCCTTCGGCCTCATGCAGCTGGTCCCCACCACCGGCGGGCGCGATGCCTATCGATTCGTTGAACGCCGCGATGGTGTGCCCAGCCAGGACGAGTTGTTCACCCCTCCACGCAATATCGAGCTGGGCACGGCCTACCTGCATATTCTCTTCAACCGCTATCTCAAGGACGTGCGCGACCCGCTGAGCCGTGAGTACTGCGTCATCTCCGCCTACAACGGTGGAGCGGGGAATGTGCTCAAAACCTTCCACAGTGATCGCAAGCGGGCCGTGGCGGTGATCAATTCCCTGCCGCCCGACGAAGTACGCAAGCGTCTGCAGACCCGCCATCCGCGCGCGGAGAGCCGCCGTTACCTGGTCAAGGTGTTGGCGAAGAAACCCAAGTACACCGGTGTGACCTGAGACGTCCGTGATTGCGTTCGCGTCATGGCGCTTCGTGGTGACGTACGATGCCTCCGCTCTACCGCCCCACCCCAACCATCGAAGTCAGCGACGACCGTGAAACAAGTTCTGCTCAACAGTGGCCGCGCCCTGGTCGAGGAAGTCCCCGCGCCCTTGGTCGAGCCCGGCACCGTGCTGGTCCGGGTCAGCCATTCCTGCATCTCCGTGGGCACCGAGATGTATGGCCTGGTGAGCAGTGGCACGCCGCTGTGGAAGAAGGCCCTGAAAGACCCCTGGAAGGTGCGCAAGGCCCTGGAGCTGGTCGCCACCCGGGGTATCGGCCACACCACCAGCGTGGTGCGCGGCGAGCTCAATGCCGGGTCGCCGACCGGCTACTCCGCCACCGGGGAGGTCATCGCCGTGGGTGAGGGGGTGATGGAGTTCGAACCCGGTGATCGCGTGGCCTGTGCCGGGGCGCAGTGCGCCCATCACGCGGAGATCATCCGTGTACCCGTGAACCTCAGCGTGCCGGTCCCCGAAGGCGTGAGCGCGGCGGCGGCCAGTACCGTGACCCTGGGGGCAATCGCCATGCAGGGTGTGCGCCGTGCCGAACCCACCCTGGGCGAGACCTTCGTCGTGGTCGGTCTGGGCATCCTCGGCCAGATCACCGTGCAGTTGTTGCGCGCCAACGGCTGCCGGGTGATCGGCATGGACCTGGACAACGGCCGCGTGGATCTCGCCGAAAGCCTGGGCATGGATCACGGCGTGCGGCCCGATTCCGAGGTGGACGTGGGCAGCGTCGCGCGCCTGACCGGCGGCGTGGGCGCAGACGGTGTCATCGTCACCGCCGCCGCGCCGGACAAGGGGCTGTTGTCCACCGCCTTCAAGATGTGCCGCCGCAAGGGGCGGGTGGTGCTGGTGGGTGATGTGCCCATCCAGATCGACCGCGCCGATATCTACCGCAACGAGCTGGAGTTCCTGATCTCCACCTCCTACGGGCCCGGTCGCTACGACGAACGCTACGAGGAGGGCGGGCTCGATTACCCCGTGGCCTATGTGCGTTGGACCGAGAACCGTAACCTGTCCGAATACCTGCGCCTGATCGCCGATGGCCGTATGGATGTCGAACCCCTCATCGGGGCGACTTATCCCCTGGACGAGGCCCCACGGGCCTACGAGGAACTGAAGGGCGGGGACCGGCCCCTGACGGCGGTGCTCGAGTACCCGGTCGATGAGGGAAAGGCACCAGTCGCCACCCGCATGCCCAATCCCAAGGTCAGCCCCGGCCGGTCCGCTGACGGCCGCATCCGCCTTGCCCTGGTGGGGGCCGGTGGTTTTGCCAAGGGCATGCACCTGCCCAATCTCCAGTCGCTGTCCGACCGGTACCGCCTGCACGCGGTGATCAGCCGCACCGGCGCCAATGCCCAGGCCATGGCCAACCAATATGAGGCGGCCTACTGCGGCACCGATGTCGAGCAGGTGCTGGCCGACGACGAGGTGGACGCCGTGCTCATCGCCACCCGCCACCACCTGCACGGTGACCTCGCCCTGCGTGCTCTGCAGGCGGGCAAGCACGTGCTGGTGGAGAAACCCCTGGCCCTGACCGCCGCCGAGACCGACGCCATCGAGGCCTTCTACCGTGACCGTGCCGAGGGCCCGGTGCTGCTCACCGGCTTCAATCGGCGCTTTTCGCCCCATGCGCGGCGCATCCAGTCCCTGCTCGCGGGGCGCAGCAACCCCTTCATCGCCAACTACCGCATGAACGCCGGTCATATCCCGGCCGACCACTGGGTGCATGGCCCTGAGGGTGGCGGCCGTAACCTGGGCGAGGCCTGCCATATCTACGACCTGTTCACGTTCTTCACCGGGGCCCGGGTCGAGACGGTTCAGGCCGTTCCCATGCGCCCCGCCACCGGCTTTTACCGGCGTGACGACAACTTCACCGCCCTGCTCGGTTTCGACGATGGCAGCGTCTGTTCCCTCACCTACACGGCCCTGGGCAGCACGGAGTTTCCCAAGGAGACCCTGGAGGTCTTCAGTGACGGGCGCGTGCTGCGCCTGGATGACTACAAACAGACCCAGATCATCGGCGCGCCCGCGAAAGGGGTGAGTACCAAGATGCAGGACAAGGGTCAGCGGGACGAGCTGGTCGCCTTCGCGGACGCGGTGCAGGGCAGGAGCGATTGGGCCATCCCGCTCTGGCAGCAGCTGCAGGCGACGCGGGTGGCGCTGGACGTTCAGGAGCAACTGCAGGGCGCCGGGCTTGATAACGGAGACCATGGCGGGTGAGCTTCGCGGCTGATGTATTGCGTTTGCGTTCCGGCGCGCGCCCTGGCGGCGTCGGCACGACAGGCTGATCAACATGTGCGGGATCGTCGGCCAACTCTGCCTGCCGGGTGCCGTATCCACCGTCGATGCGGACCTGCTCGCGCGCATGCGCGACAGCATGGAGCACCGCGGCCCGGATGGGGCGGGGCAGTGGGTCGCGGACGACGGCCGCATCGGGCTGGGGCATAGGCGCCTGGCCATCGTCGATCTGGACGACAGCGCAGCCCAGCCCATGGCGTCGCCCTGTGGCCGTTACCAGCTGAGTTTCAACGGCGAGATCTACAACCACGCGGAGATTCGCGCGGAGCTGACGGCGGCGGGTGTCAGCGACTGGCGCACGGACCATTCCGATACCGAGGTGCTGCTGTTCGCCCTGCGGCATTGGGGCATCGAGGCCCTGGAGCGTCTGCGTGGCATGTTCGCGTTCGCCCTCTGGGATGCCCGCGAGCGGCAGCTCTGGCTGGTGCGTGACCGCATCGGGGTGAAGCCCCTGTATTACGTGCGCCACGGCGACCGCTTCAGCTTTGCCTCGGAGATCAAGGCCCTGCTGATGGACCCCGATGTGCCCCGGCGCATGGACGAGGAATCGCTGTTCCATTTCCTCAGTTTCCTGTTCGTGCCCGCGCCGCGCACCCTGTTCGAGGGCATCGACAAGCTGGAGCCCGGCCACTGGTTGCGTATCGATGCCGATGGCGGCATGCGCATGCAACGTTACTGGGACGTGTGGGATGGGGCGGCGCCCGCCGAGGGGGCGGACGACGATGCGCTGGCGGCCGGGATTCTCGAGGACCTGCGCGCCTCGGTGGACCTGCGCGCGGTCAGTGACGTGCCCGTGGGGGTGTTCCTGTCCGGGGGCGTGGATTCCAGCGCCAACACGGCCCTGTTCGCCCAGCGCTCGGCGGAGGCCGTGCGCACCTTCAGCATCGGCTACGAGGGTGAATTGCAGAGCTACCAGAACGAGCTGGAACACGCGCGTTTCATGGCGGAGACCGTGGGCGCCGTGCACCGCGAGCGTTTGCTCAGCCTGGATGACCTGCTCGAGGTGATGCCCAGGATCGTCTGGCATCAGGACGAACCCATCGCCGACCCGGTCTGCATACCCGTCTACTACGTGGCCGAACTGGCGCGGCGCTCGGGCGTGACCGTCTGCCAGGTGGGGGAGGGCGCCGACGAGCTATTCATGGGCTACACCGCGTGGCGCACCATGCGGCGCCTGCAAGAGTGGGGAAACCTGCCCTTGCCCGATGTCCTGCGCGGCGCGGGCCTCGGGCTTGCCCGTGCCCTGGGTCGCCAGAAGGGGCGGCCCTACGAGTGGCTGTCGCGCAATTACCGGGGGCAACCGGTGTTCTGGAGTGGCGCGGAACGCTTCACCGGTGCGGCCAAGCAGGACCTGCTGTCCACCCGGCTGCGTGCTGATCTCCGGGGCCGTAGTTCCTGGGAGACCATCGAACCGATCTGGAACGACTTCCGGGACAAGGCCTGGGAGCCCTCCACACTGCACTGGATGAGCTATGCCGACCTGCGCATGCGCCTGCCGGAACTGCTGCTCATGCGCGTGGACAAGATGACCATGGCCACCTCCCTGGAGGCGCGGGTGCCGTTCCTCGATCACCGTTTCGTGGAGCGTGCCCTGAGCATCCCCGAGCGGCGCAAGGTGCACGGCGGCGAGTCCAAGTACCTGCTCAAGAAGGCGGTGCGCGGCCTGGTGCCCGACCGCATTATCGACCGCCCCAAGCAGGGTTTCGGTGTGCCCGTGCAGGATTACCTCTTCGACCGGCTCGGGCCGGTCATGGAGACCACCCTGCGTAACTTCGTGGCGCATACCGATGTGCTCGACCAGACCGGTGTGGATGCCCTGTTCGCGAGGCGAGATGGCGGGGGGCTGTGGACCCTGTACAACCTGGCCCTGTGGTGGGAACGCTTCATCGACACGCCCGAACCGGTGCGCCCATGAGTGACACGGATGCCGCCCCACGGGTGTTTTCCCTGCGCGTGCGCCTGCTCGGTTACGGCCTGTTCCTGATCCTGATCCTGTTGATGGCCGAACTGGGGGCGCGGGTCTTGTACTGGGCCTGGGACTCGGGACTTTCCGATCATCTACGCAAGGCGCCGGATCCGGTCAGTCACATCGATGTCTACGAGCGCGTTGACCCCGACGATGCTCGCAACTGGAACCTGCGCCCCGGTACCGGCTGGACCCTTGGCCAGCTCATCGCCGCGAAGGCTGCTCGTGGCGCCACCCTGCGCGCGAACTACCTGCGGGACCTGGGCCGACGTTACGGACTGGGTGAGGACGAAGTCATCACCCGCGTGAACCACGCGGGTTACAAGGGCCCGGAACTGTTGCCCGGCGGAACGCGGCCCCGGGTCCTCACCATTGGGGATTCCTGCACCTTCGGCACCCTGCTGGACCGCTTTTCCTACCCCCGTGCCTTGCAGAGCCGCCTCGCCGGACTGGGAGTGGACGCGGAGGTGATCAACGCCGGGGTGGAGGGTTATTCGCCACGCAACGTCCGTTTCCGCATGGATGAGCTCCTCGCCCTGAAACCCGATGTGGTCACCATCTATCTCGGCTGGAATGCCCTCTACGACGCCCGCATCGGAAACCTGCACTCGATCCGCCTCTATCGCCTTTACCGGACCGTGGAGAAGAAACTGTTCGGTGCGCCCGCGGTCGCCTCCGTGTCGGCCGGGCAGGCTGGGGAGGGGGGCGACGCGGACCTGGGGCGCTGGAGGGAAACGGACCTTCCCTTCGTCGAGGAGATCACGGATATCGGTGACCACTTCGCGGCGGCCGGTGCCCGCGTGGTCCTGCTGACCCTTCCCGGCTTGTTTCTAGAAGGCGTGGATCCGGGCCCCGCCGCCCTCGCCAAGGGGCATCTGCCGCCTTTCACCCGTGATTCCCGGGTTCTGGCGGCGCTCACGGCAAATTACAACCAGCGTCTGCGGGACCTCGCCGCGGACCGGGGCTGGCAATTGGTAGACCTGGAACGCTGGGGACGGGATCACCTGAAACCGCGGGCTTCATTCTTCCTCGATTCCGTGCACCTGGTGGCGGAGGGGCAACGGGACATCGGCTACCATCTGGCCGAGCAGTTGCGGTCCTCGGTCGCCGGTTCACGGCGTGAATAGCGGCCTCCGTGCGCGATTCATTCAGAGTTTTCCCAGGAGGAGGTCCGGTTGACCAATGCGGTAGGTGATGTTCGGGAGGCTCTGTCCGCACTCGAGGGCACGGTCTCTCCCCATACCCTGGCCCGGGTCCGGGCCGGCTACGACCGGATTCCGTCTCTGCTCGAGCGTTGCGGCGGGCTGTCCCGTGGTCGGGCCCTGGATGTGGGCTGTGGTTCAGGCTTCGACAGTTTCGCCCTCGGGGAGGGGTTCGCCGCCGTGACGGGTATCGACCCCAACCGCGCGGCCATCGCCGAGGCCACGCGGATCGCCCGCGAGTCCGGAGCGGATCACGTGGACTTCCTGGCGGCCGGACTCGATGAGCTTTCGGACGACTCCGTGTACGACCTGGTGTTCTGTAACCTCATGTCGCACAACGTGCCGTCGCGGCTGGCGTTGTTGACGGGGCTGCGGCGGCGCTTGGCGCCGGGCGGTTGGCTTATCTATTCGGAGTGTGGCGAGGGCTATGCCCCAAGGGACATCGCGCGGGCCATAGCGACCCGGAATGCCGCCGAGCTGCGCCTGCGCATCCGCCAGTTGCGTTCTGGGTTGACCGGTGAGCCCGTGTTCCGTTTTTTCCCCGCGCACAGCCTGTCCGACGCACTTGATCGGGTGGGTTTGCTTGCCATGGATACCGAACGCCAGCGGTGGCGCGGACTGGTCACTGTGCAGATGGTGTGGTGCCAGGCTACATCCGAGGATGAATTCCCTCTCTCCGGGGATGGCGACGATCCGGACCATGCCTGGCGGAAGCCCGGAATGGACGGAGTGCGCGCGGCCTTCCGTGAGCTGTTCGACGACCTGTGCCGGGAGGGGAGCGCCGATGAGGCCATCGACCGGCTGGCCGCCATGAACCTGCCGACCCCCTACGACGGTTTCGTGGAGCTGGCCCGTATGGCCAACCTGCTGCCGCGCAATACCGCCTGCGGTAAACGCAGTCGATGGCGCGATACCCTGTTGCGCCTGCTGCACGGTGATCCGGATTGGGTTGCACTCGCCGAGATCGAAGAGCGCTTTGAAAGGGGCCTGGAGCCGACGCGCTGATGGCCTGCCCGACCACCGATTTCCACCAGGACGGCCTCGCCGGGGATCCTGTCGTTTTTGGTGGCCGCCACGTCCTGTTCACCTTTGACGTCGAGGGCTTCAGGATTGAGCAGATCCAGGGCTGGCTGCTGGTGTTTCGGGCCTTGGCCGCCCAGTTGCACGGGGTGCCACTGCCGTTCTCGTTCTTCCTGGCCACCGAGTTCATGGTCCAACTCCGGCACCGGGATGCTGCGGTGTACGCTGAATTCTGCGCTGCACTGCACGACCTCTGGGCCGTGGGCGGGCGGGTCCACATGCACAACCACTTCGTCTTCGATCTCGCGACGGGCCTGCGCCTGCCCCCCGCCGTCGAGCTTCCGGAGCGTTACGCGAAGCGGCGCAGCCTGTTCCATTCGGTGGTCTACGGACAGGGCATCGGCATGGATGAGTGGCTACCCACGGCGTATCACTGTCACGAGGAGATCATGGCGGACATCGGCCATCCCGCCCATGAGTTGCGGGTGTTCCGCGTCGGAGGTTGGGATTACGGCGTCAGCCGCGAAGACCGGGTCGCCTACCTGAAGGCCCTCGCCGGATGTGGGGTGCGGATCGATACCAGCGCCGGGTATGGCGAGTTCGGAACCCCGGGATTCCGCATTGGCAGTCCCTTCGGATGCAACACCTATCGTCTTGCCGAAGACCTGGTGGAAGTGGCGCCCTGCTGGGCATGGGAGGCCCATTCACCGCCCTGGCACCCTCGCCACGGGCGGGCGTGGAAAACGTTGTTGGGGCAGTCGCGCCTCTGGACAGGGGCGCCCGGTGTGTTCAACGTGGTGATGCACCTGGATCACCTGCTCCACGATTTCGACGGGCGCACGCTCATGCCCTACGCGGTGACACGGCCCGAGGACGTGGAGCGACGGGTACGATCCCTCCTCACTTTCATGCGCCGTCTTGGCGTGGTCCTGCGCTTGAATCCCGTGCACTTCGACGACCTGCCATGCCTGAGCCCTGCGTTTTCCTGACCATGTTCGTCGCCCTGGCCCTGGTCGACGGGAGCCTGGTGTGGCTGCTTGTGCGCACCGGGGGATCGGTGCGTCCCTTGTCCGTCTCCGACCTCGATGCGGTCGAGGCCCCGCCGGTGCGGCCCCTCAAACCGGGTGGAGCTCATGCGGTCAGTCTTCTCGAAACGGTGGGTGCCGGTGCGGAATTGGAGCGTGCCATCGCGGCCATGGCCTGGCTGTTGGACAAGCCCCGGTGCGTCGCCGATGCCGCGGTGGAGTACCGCGGGCCTGAACGGACCCTGGCGGCCTATGAGCGCGGTGAGGGTGCGCTCTGTGGGGAATTGGCCGCGACTTTTCGCCACGTCCTTGCGACCCTGGGTTTCGCGAGCCGACTGGTCCAGGTGCAGCGCAACCTGTTTGACCGGGGCGACATTCACTTGTTGGTGGAGGCACGTATCGATGGGCGTTGGGTATTACTCGACCCGACCTTTAACCTCCTGTTCCGCGATCCTGATGGGAATCCGCTGGGGGCCCAGGGAGTCCGGGAGCGGGTGTTCAAGCAGGGCCACGGGGCCGTGTTCCCCGAGTTCCTTGGCGAGGTCTCCTACCCGCCACGCGCGGAAGCCTACTACCTGTACCCGCTGGGTCTGTTCAACCATGTCTTCGTGCGTTTGCCCACCACCCATGCCCTGGGTCGGCTGCCCCTGTTGCGCCAGCTCTGGGGACCGCG
>JBMYTL010000012.1:29100-33370 GCA_049604295.1 Gammaproteobacteria bacterium | reverse complement strand
GTGGATGGAGCGACCATGGGACTATTGATCCTCACCCATTCCAGTCGGCGGGTGGATCACCGACGAAGTAATCTGAACTTCTTCAACGTCCGCTACCGCGATCCGGACCGGCTTGCGCGGGTGCCCGCGTTCGAATCCCTGGCCCCGGTGCGGGCCTACAGGGGCCGTTTCGGGGCGCTAAGCGTGCACACGGTGGGTACCGGAGCTGGCGCGCCGCGCGTGGAGCGCACCGCCTTTTTTCTCCACCCTGACCGGATACAGCACGCCCTGCTGATGGATGAGCGCCGCCTGTTGCTCTGCCTGGAGGCCGGCCTGGAACTGCACTACCTGGCAAGGCCGATCCGGGAGCTGCGCGGCGATATCAGCGCGCAGGCGGAGTTGGTGCATACCTACGACGACCCCTGGTTCGGGGGACTGCACACGGTCAGCCGTATGGATGGCGGACGCGTCGTGGTCTCCGCCTCGGCCGCGGATGCCATCATGGTGCTCAACCTGAACAGTGGCGAGGTTGAGGCACGTCACCGCATGCCCGCTGAACTGTACGGACACAACTACGCCTTGGATGACGACCAGGACCTGCGTGCCCACTACGTCGCAAACGACTACCAGACCACCCACATCAATGCCGCTTCGGTTTCGGACGATGGTCGCGTTGTGGTCTCCGCCCTGATCCAGGGTGCGGTGGGGGAGTTCGACCTGGCCGATGGGAGCTATCGTGAGCTCTGCCGAGGTTTCCTCGGTTGCCATGGTGCACGCCTTGCCAGTGATGGGAGCTATTACTTCGCCGATAGCGTAAACGGCAATGTGGTGTTTCTGGACACCTCGGGGCGCGTGTTGCGCCGATACGGCGTGAATTCCCGCTGGCTGCACGATGTTCAGGAACTGACGCCGACGCTCTTTGCCCTCAGTTTCAGCGACCGCAACGCCCTCTGGGTACTGGATGTCGATTCCGGCAAGGTGGTCCACCGCGATGAGTTCTCGGGGCGGTTCACGCACCACGGGTTCAAGTACCAGCGCCGTCTTTTCAAACGCCTGGGATGCAGTACCCAGTTCCTTTCCTGGCATGGCGATCTCTGAGGCGTGTGGAGTCCGCTGAAAGCACTGGCCGCTAGCGATTTCAGTCGCAAGACGGCCCACTCGCTGCTCACCCGATTCGCCCTTCTGGGTTCTGAATTCGTCGTCAACGTGCTCGTGGCCCGGGTGCTGGGGCCGGAGGGCCGGGGCCTGTTCGCGGTCGCCAACGCCCTGAGCGGCGCCATCACCCAGGTGGGCATGCTCGGCCTGCACAACGCCAATACCTATTTCCTCGCCCGGGGTGGCATCGCCCAGGGCGTGCTCACCGCCAACAGCCTGTTGATCGCCGTCGGGATCGGACTTGCCGGGCTCTGTGGGGCTGGAGCCGTGGCCCTGTGGGCGCCCGAGTGGCTCCCGGTTACCGGCCTGCTGCTGTTGCTGGCGCTGTTTAACGCGCCGGTACAACTGCTGCAGTTCTTACTGCTCGGGCTGCTGCAAGGGGCACAGCGGGTCTACCGTTCGAACCATATCGAGGTGGTCGCCCGGGTGACGCAGATCGTCCTGGTGGGTGGTTTGATTCTGGCCGGGATACTTGCACCCGAGAGTCTGCTGGCGGTGGCCGTGGTTGCCGCTGGTCTGGGTGCGGCGCTGGCTTGGTTCAGCCTCTCGTCCGCGGATTCGCGGCTGCGTGTCTGCCTTGCCGACCTCAGGACCTCTTTGGGCTACGGGCTCAAATCGTACGCCTCGGCAGTGCTTGGATTTCTGGTGCTACGCACCGATGTGTTGCTGATCAATTGGTTCTTGGGCAGCGAGCAGACCGGCCAGTACGCCGTGGCCGTCACATTGATAAACGGCCTCTATGTGCTGCCTACCACCCTCAGCCACATGGCCTTCATCAAGCTCGTCAGCGTGCCCGAATGGGCGGATAGGCTGCGCCTGGTGATACGTGTATGCGGTCTCAGCGCCCTGCTCATGACGCTGACGGTTCTAGGTGCCGCTTGGGCGGCCTCTGGGATTTTCCCCTTGCTGTTCGGCGAGGCCTTCGCCGGTGCCGCGGGGGCATTCGTCTGCTTGTTGCCGGGCCTGTGGATCTGGAGCATCGAGACGGTGATCCGCAAGTTGTACACCACTGACGGCTACGCCTCGTGGGTGGTCTGGGCCTGGGCCTGTGCTTTTCTGACCAATATCGTGCTCAACATCGTGCTTATCCCACGCATGGGTATCGTGGGCGCCGCCATGGCCTCCAGCATTGCGCTGGGTGTCGTCGCGCTATGGACCTTTATCGCCTTTCTGCGTGATCCGCGTCGGCGCGTGGCCCGGGCGGGATAAGCTTGGCCCGACAAATGATATTCGCACCATGAACGCCGCCGAACTGATCAGGGAATTCAAGCAGGGCCTGGGCCGCTACGGGGTCCTCGGCATCGTTCCGCGCGCGTTCTTCCTGGTCTGGCGTCGCCTGTACCCGGGCTGGTACCGCTGGCGCAGTGGCGTGGGTCTGGCCCTGCGTATGCGCCTGAGGGGCAGGGGGCGGGTCCGTCTGTTGGGGCTCAAGCCCTGTGGTTACGCGGTCCGGGCGCTGGTTCATCTGCCCACGCACGGGCTACTGGTCAGTGCCGATGTCGGCGATGACAGCATCTCCCTGATTCCGCTCGCGGGCAGCGGGCGGGCCATCATCCGATTCCCCGCGCGCAGCGCGCCCATGGGGCTGGCCACGGTGGATACCGAAGCCTGCCGGGCTCTTCTGGTCTCCACCTTCAACTTCGACGAGAGCGCTGCGCGCGTACCCGCCAGCACGGTGGAGGTGTTGCATGAGCTGGATGTGCTCGCCGAACTGGCACGCCGTGGAGCGCCGGTAACCGTGGACGATGTCTTTGAACGCCTGTTGACCCGCCCGGGGCACTGGGGTTTTCGCGTGCTCGCCAGTGCGGCGCGCGCCGATGGCCGGGTCGAGTTGGCGGTGACGGATCGAGATGACGACCGCCTGTTCACCGCCACCCTGGCCCCGGACCAGGCCCGTATCCGGGCCCAGGACTTCACGCCCATCGAGTTGCGCCGGGCGGAGGGTGAGACCCTGGAGCCGATTGGTGTGGCCATCGATCCGGCCCCGGCGGTTTCGGGGTCAGATGGGAAGGACCCGGAAACCCGCTACGTGGTGGGTCTGCGTGCCTCGGAACAACTGTTGCGCGTGGGTGCGGGAGAGGACGGGAAGCTGGGCGTGATCCAGTCCCTACCGGCGGGTGGCCTGAGCCGTTCATCCGTGGTGCGGGCCCACCTCAGGCCGGATGGCGGGGCGGATCTGGCGGTGGCCCTGTGGGGGGGGGATCCGACGGACATCGATACGGCGCACCAGGGCCATTTGGCCGTGTTCCTCGCGGACAAGGCGGGCGCGTACGGTGAGCCGGTGCTGCTGGAGGCGGGCATCAACCCCACCGACGTGGTGTGCGGGGATTTCGATGGCGACGGCCTGGACGAACTGGCCGTGCTCAATTACGGCTCCGGACTGTCCGTGTTCACCCTGAACGAGCCCGGTGGCGTGCAGTTCTACAAGTGGCGCGAGGGCAAGCTGGTCTGTATCGCGGAGTTCGCGGTGCCCCATCCGCGCATCGGCTTGGCCGCCGATGTGAATGGCGATGGCCGTGACGAATTGATCGTCAGCCTGTTCTTCGACAATCGTCTGGCCATTCTCGGCCTGGTGGACTGAGCGTCCATGGCACGCCCGCGCCTGCTCCTGAGCGATTACAACGCCGTGCCGCCCGACACCTGGGACGGCGCCTGCCTGAAGCTGGATGAGGTGGTCAGCCAGGGGTTGGGTCAGCTCTGGCGTGAACACGGTGGGGCGTATAGCGAGGTGCGTCTGCACACCCACGACCTAACGGTGCTGCGTCGCCCGTTCAGCAAGGCCGTTCTGTTACGGCTGATGACCCGGGGGCGGTGTTGGATCAGCGATGACCAGGGGCGCCGCCGGGAGTTGGGCCTGTTGGCCTTTCCGCGCCTGCTGGCCGGACGGCTGGCGGCACGACTGAGGGCTTCCCGGGTGCGTCGGCGCATCATGCAGCGGGTCGCGGCACTGGAACGTCGGCAGGGACAGCGCAAGGCCAAGGTGGGGCGGCGAGCGGGCGCCGGGGCGCCGCTTTACCTGCGCACGGACCTGGTGTTCGGGGTGACCTCCGGTGGTTCGATCGCCCATATCTCCGGTGTGGCCAATGCCCTGGCGGAGCGCTTCGGGCGACTGGACATGATCAGCAGCGACGTGATT
>JBMYTL010000012.1:0-29001 GCA_049604295.1 Gammaproteobacteria bacterium | reverse complement strand
CCGGAGGCCCAGGCCAAGGCCTTTAACGACAGCGTCGTGAACGCGGCGCGGGCCCTGCGCGATGACGATCCGCCCGCCTTCATCTACCAGCGCTACGGCGTCAACAATTTCAGCGGCGTCGAGCTGGCCCGTCATTGGGGTGTCCCGCTGCTGCTCGAGTACAACGGGTCCGAGATCTGGGTGAACCGCAACTGGGGGCGCTCCCTGGGAGACGAGGAGGGCGCCCTGCGTATCGAGACCCTGAACCTCAAGTCCGCCGACCTGGTGGTCCCGGTGAGCGAGGTGCTGGGGGACGAGCTCCTGGAACGCGGTGTGCCGCGCGAGCGCATCCTGGTCAACGCCAATGGCGTGGACCCCGATCGCTACCACCCCGATGTGGCGGCGGGCCGGGTGCGTGAACGCTTGGGGCTGGGTGCTCGGCGCGTGATCGGCTTCATCGGTACCTTCGGGCCCTGGCACGGGGCCGAGATGCTGTTGGAATCGTTCATACAGCTGCTGGATCTGCGCCCTGACCTGGATGACGTGCACCTGCTGTTGATCGGTGATGGAGCGGCCATGCCCTCCATCCGGCGGCGCATCGCGGAGGCGGGCGTTGCCGCGCGCGTCAGCCTGCCCGGCCGGGTGCCCCAGGCCCTGGGGCCGGATTACCTCGCGGCCTGTGATGTGCTGGTCTCACCCCACGTACCCAATGCCGATGGCAGCCGCTTTTTCGGATCGCCCACCAAGTTGTTCGAGTACATGGCCATGGGGCGGCCCATCGTGGCATCCGACCTGGAGCAGATCGGTGCCCTGTTGACCCACGAGGAAACCGCCCTGCTGGTGCCTCCGGCGGAGCCAGAAGCCCTGGCACGGGCCGTGGCGCGGCTGCTCGATGACACGGCACTGGGCGAACGCCTGGCTGCTCAGGCGCGCCGGGTCGTCATGGACCGCCATAGCTGGGCGCGCCATACCCAGCGCAGTCTGGCCGGGCTGCAACGGGTGAGCGGCCTGGACCTGGGCTTCACTTGACGGCGCGTGCTACCAGATACCAACCCATTCGGGGCTCAAGCCAGCGAACCAGAGCGGCGGGTACGAGGCGTCGGAACATGGAAAAATGGGATTTCTCCAGATGATGAACGGACACGCGCACATCGCGGAAATCGCCCAACAGACGCTTCAATCCCCGCTTGGTGTAGAGGTTCACCAGGGGCTTGATTCGGCGTCCATCCGCCCCTTGCTCCACTGTCGATAGCAGCCCGCGATAGCCAAGCCGCCACAGTCCCCCGCGAATCAGTCCGCTCACCAGTAGCACCGATATCAGGTGGAAAACACTCCAGCGGTGGTAAAGGCCAAGAATCAGTTCCCCATTGGGGCGCAAGACTCTGTGGGCCTCCGCCAGACAGCGATCAATATCCGGCGTGTGGTGAAGGACGCCGAAGCTGTACACCACGTCGAAGCTGGCGTCATCGAAGTGAAGTTGACTGGCGTCCTCCAGGAACAGTTCGGCGTCGAGTCCGAGAAGCCGGAAGTGATTGCCTGCCCGTTCAAAATGCTCCGGCGTGAGATCTACGCCGCTGCACTGTGCCCCCGCCTTCGCGAACTGACAGAGGTCTGTACCCTGCCCGAACCCCAACTCCAACACACGCTTGCCGCGATATCGGGCAAACCCCATGACTTCGGGCATCCATGGGGCATACTCGCCGTACCTGTCTTGCTCCAGCGCTTGAAAATGCTCAAGGCTCCGCACATCGCCATGATCACCTCCGCACGGCGTTTGGTTCCATTGCTTGACGGCTTCACCCTTCCAATTTGTCTGCGCTGACTTCATGAATCTCAAGTGTGTCCCGGCGGAGATTGTGCGACCCGACCAGATTAACCCATGGTCCGCCCTTCTGACAGCTGGCGCCACGGGCGCGCGGACGCGGTGCGGTGGGGGAACAATGGTGCAGTCCCCGTGACCGTGAGACGCGCTTCCCCGGCTCTGCGTGTGCGCCGATTCCTGGGGCGGCTGCCCCGCTTCGTGCGCCTGGGGCGGGAATGGTCGGGCCTGAAGTGGCGTTCGAGTTACGGGGCCGGGACCTCCTCAGCTCCCTCAAGGCTGGCCAATCTCCCGGATATCGCTGGCGTCGTCCCGGGGCCCGCCGAGCT
Source organism: Gammaproteobacteria bacterium (assembly GCA_049604295.1). Taxonomy (GTDB): domain Bacteria; phylum Pseudomonadota; class Gammaproteobacteria; order JACKNK01; family JACKNK01; genus JBMYTL01. The sequence continues at coordinate 26,874 of JBMYTL010000012.1, read as the reverse complement.
GAAGAACCTGCAATCGGTGGCGCCCCTTTACCTGGCGCATCGCTTTGATCTGCTCGGTTCCGGTTGGGTCTCCTGGAATGCCCCCGGGGATTGGCGTGTACCCATCAATCGGGCCAACCGCCGTCGCTCGGGTCGGGTCCGTAAGCTTCTCAGCGCGGATTACCGGCCCCTGGATTGGCACCTCGATCCGCTATCGGGTTACCGCTTCGACGCGGCGCGCTGGGCGCGCCTGATCGGGCCCGCGCCGCGCGCGGGGGTGGAGATCAAGCGACCCTGGGAGCTGGCGCGCATGCAGCATCTGCCGCAACTCGCCCTGCTGGCACGTGATGAGCGGGTGGATGAGGCATTGCGCCGGTCCTGCGCGCGTGAGATCCGCGACGAAATAGTCGACTTCATCGCCGCCAACCCGCCGCGCCACGGGGTGAACTGGCGCGTACCCATGGATATCGCCATCCGTGCCGCCAACTGGGTGTTGGCTCTCGCCCTGTTGGACGCCTCGGAACCCGCGTCGCAGGCAGAATTCGGTGCCACGCTGGAGGCCAGCCTGCGCGACCACGCGCGCGCCATCATCGCCCACCTGGAATGGTCTCCCGTGGGGCGGGGCAACCACTACCTGGCGAATATCTGTGGCCTGACCTTCATCGCCTCGGCCCTGGATTCCGACGCGGAAAGCAATGCCTGGCTGGCCTTCGCGGCGGGCGAGCTGCGTGCCGAGGTGTTACGCCAGGTCCACCCCGATGGCAGCGGTTTCGAGGCATCCAGCGCCTACCATCGTCTGTCGCTCGACATGATGGTTGCCGCCACGGCCCTGCTGCTGGGGCTGCCGGTCGAACGTTTGCGCGCGCTGGCGGATGCCGATCCCGGACGTCTCGCATTGCCCCCGGGGTTGCGGCCCGCGCCACTCCCCCCATTGGCCGACGGCGCGCTGTGTTTCGGAGCGGATTTCACGCAACGATTGTGGCGGGCGCGGATCTTCAGCCGCGACCTCGCCCGGCCGGATGGGCGGGCGGTGCTGATCGGCGACAACGACAGCGGTCGTTTCTTCAAGCCCTGCCCGGAGCTGGAATGGATGACGGCTGCTGAGTGGTCGAGCCGCTTTCGGGATGGAACGGAGACCGCGCCGGAGAGCCCGGCGGACGCGTGTCCCCACGAACGGGGAGAGTCCCATGGGCACCTGCTCGATGCCCTGGGGGCCTTGTTCGGTGAGGAGCCATCGGGAATCGACGGGCAGCTGGTGCGGGCCTTGACGCACGGTCGTGCGCTCGCGCGGCCCATGCCGGGCGATGCAGCGCGGCTGGCCACGGATGTGAGGATGGGCGATGTGGGGACGGGCGCGACGGAAGGACCCGCGGATGAAGCCCTGACGCTGGATATCCCGCTGCCGGACGGTCTTCTCGAGCAAGCCCCTGAATTGGGCCTGTACCCGGGCTGGGGGCTGTATGTGCTGCGCAACGACCGCTTCCTGCTGACTCTGCGCTGCGGCCCCCTCGGCCTGGATGGAACGGGAAACCACGATCACAACGATCAACTGGCCATCACGCTCAATGTGGACGGAAGGGACCTGATCGGTGACCCGGGCACCTACAGCTATACGGCCTATCCCGAGGCGCGCGATGCCTACCGCTCCGTTCGAGCTCATTTCGCGCCCCGGCCACGCGAAGCAGGACCCGAGCCGGGCAGCCTGGAGCACGGGCCCTGGCGCCTGGGTGACGAGGCCCGGGCGCGCATGGAACAGGTATCGGCGACATGCCTGCAGGGCCTGCACCACGGCTTCGGCGTGCCGGTACACCGGCGCATCGATATAGGCCCCGATCTGATCCGCATCAGCGACTGGAGCGATGGTGAGCTGGAATTGATACCCCCCGCCGAACTGTTCGGGCGACTGGATGAGGACGGGTGCCTGCTGCCCTACTGTCCCGATTATGGGCGCCGACACCGGCCCGCGAGTGGGGCGGGGAATGGGCCGGGTCCGGAGAGGGGAGCGAGTGATGCCTGAAGTGCTCATGGTCGCCTACGACTTTCCACCCGGCGGTGGCATCGGGGCGGGCTTACGCTCGCTCAAGTTCGCCCGTTACCTGCCGGACTACGGCTGGCGGCCGCGCATCGTCAGCCGTGCTGACACCGTTGGCGACGAACTGGCGGGTTTCGATGTCGAACGTGTCGCCAGCTGGACACCCTGGCAGTGGCCCTACGAGATGCGCCCCTATGGCTGGGCCTTGGCGGTCGCGAACCGTATGCGGCGACTGGCCCGCTCGGCTGACCTGGTTTATGTCTCGTGCCCACCGTACCCGGCGGCCTTGTTGCTCGCGCGCTTGATCGACAAGGGGCGCTTGAATGTCCCCCTGGTGGTGGATTTCCGCGACGCCTGGAGTCTCGATCCGTACCAGGAGGGCAGCGCCCTGAAGCGGTGGCTGTATCGCCATGTGTTTCCCGGCTGGGAGCGCCGCATGCTGCGCCATACCGATCTGTTGCTGACCAACACACCGTCCATGCTCAAGGCCTACCAGGCGCTCTATCCCGCCCATGCGGAGCGCATGGCCTGGCTGCCCAATGGCTACGATGAGACGGATTTCCGTTCCTGCTCCGGACCCGCTGACGCCGGAGGTCCGATGACCCTGTTGTATGCGGGCAGCTTCGGGATCGGGGCCCGTGACCCGGCCAATCTCGTCCGGGGTGTTCAGATCGCGCGGGACGGGGGTTGTGACGTGACTCTCGAGATCGTTGGTCGGCAGCCGCCCGCGGTGGTCTCTTTGCTCAGCCGATACGCCGCCGGTGACGGTGTGCGCTGGATACCGGGGCTGCCCCACGGGGACATGATCGCGCGCCTGTGCGCGGCGGATGCCCTGGTGTTGATCCAGGCCCCGGTCCCTGCTGCGCTGTTGGCGGATGGCCCGGCTGGGCAGCCGGTTCAGGCAGTCGCTGGCAAGACCTATGAGTACCTGCGCAGCGGGCGACCGGTTCTGGCCATCACCCCCGCCGGGGACAACCGCGATCTGGTTCGTGATTGGTGCCCCGGGGCGGTCTTTCCGGAGGATGATCCCGCGGCAATCGCGGCGGCCGTCGTGCGCCTGTGCCAGGTACGGCGAGGTGACAACGGGGCCGCTGTTCGTGCCCCGGCTGACGCCTTTGCCCGTCAATACGAACGCCGCGAACTGACCCGCCAGCTGGCCGGGCACTTTGACCGGTTGATCGGGCGGGCCGGTGGGAGCGATGTCCGTGCTGGAGCGGGAATGGCGACGGGAGACTCCGACTGATGCGGATCCTCAGCCCCATGCCCCGGGGCAACGGTGCCTGGGTGGTCCATCAACGTCTCTCCCAGGGGGTGGAGGGCTATCGTCTTTGCGATGTGGACCCGCGCTGGGGCTTTTTCCCACCCGCGCTAGGTGCCTTGTGCGCCGGGTCGGCGGATATCGTGCATGGCATCCCCGACTTCGCGGCCTACCCGCTGCGCGCCCGGCAGCGTCTTGTCCTGACGCTGCACAACTACGTCCTCGATCCATCCATGCGCGCCGTCGCCAGCCCGGCCCAGGCGCTGTTTTATCGATGGGGACTGCGCGCCGCCTATCGGCGGGCCCTGGGGCGCGCCCACGCGGTGACCGCCGTCAGTCGGTTCACCGCGCAGCTGTTGCGTTCCGACCTGGGGTTCAAGGGCGATGTGCGTGTCATCTACAACGGCGTTGATCTGCGTCGTTTCCGACCTCGCGCGGGCCCCCGTTCGGAGGGGCCGCTGCGTGTTCTCTTCGCCGCGAACATGAGCCGACGCAAGGGGGCTCACCTGCTACCGGCCATGGCCGAGGCACTGCCCTCGGGTATCGTGATTCAGTACCTGCCGGGGCTTCGGGGCAGGGGGCGTCTGCCTGACCACCCGCGCCTGGAACCGTTGGGCCCGGTGCCCTACGCCCGGATGCACACCCTCTACCAGCAGGCCGATATGGTGCTGTACCCGAGTTTTCGCGAAGGGTTTGGACTGGTGGCCGCGGAGGCCATGGCCTGCGGATTGCCCGTTGTGGCCAGTGACAACTCGTCCCTGCCCGAGGTGGTGGATCATGGACTCGGCGGGTTTCTGTGCGAGACCGGTTCCGTCGAGGCCCATCTGAATGCGCTTATGACCCTCGCCGATTCGCCCGCACGGCTGAGGGACATGGGGCATCACAACCGGGAACGGGCAGAGGAGCGCTTCGACGAGCGTGACATGTTCGCGGCCTACCGCGCGCTGTTCGTCGAGGTCGTGGACGCCACGTTCAGCTGAGCTTGCTGTTGGGCTCAGGCGCGGCCGCGTGAAGGGCCTACGTCTTGGTTTGCGGCGGGGCTTTTGGTGTTGGAAGGGGCTAAGCGCGCCAGCAGCAGCAACGCGAGGATCACGGCGTAGACGCCCGGTTCGATGTAGTCGGCCTTGACCAGCCACAGGTAGTGCAGGACGGCGAGGATGCCGATGGCATAGACGGTTTTGTGCAGGGCCTTCCAGCGTTTGCCACCGAGGCGCCGGATCATGCCGTTGGTAGAAGTGGCTGCCAGCGGAATGAGGAGTACAAAGGCCGTGAATCCGACCGTGATGTACGGGCGTTCGATGACGTCGACGACCATCAGTTGCAGGGACAAGCCCTGGTCGAGGATGAACCAGGTGGAAAAATGCAGTGCCGCGTAAAAGAAGCTGAATAGCCCCAGCATGCGGCGCAGCGCTTGTGGCCAGCGCCAGCCCAGCCAACGTCGCGCGGGTGAGACGGCCAGGGTCAGAAGGAGCAGGCGCAGGGCCCAGTCGCCGGTGGCATGGGTGATGGTCTCTACGGGGTTCACGCCCAGGTTGCCCGTCAACCCGTCGCCGACAAGGACCAGGGCCGGCAGCAGGCAAAGGGTGAATACCAGGGGTTTGAGCCAGGGGCGTTTCACGGTGACCTTGGGTGTATGAATACTGGGGTTGAACGTCGGATGGCCGAGACACCGGTCGATCCGCCGGGTCAGAGGCGCAGCGTTGGGGTTACCGGTCAGCGGGGGGCATCAAACCGTGGAATGTCCGCCGACAATGCGCCACTCCCGGTCAATAGAGCTTGCGGGGGTCCATGCCCTTATAGAGGTGCGCAACGTCCTCGGCGTACCCGTTGAAAGGCAGGGTGGGACGCTTGGTCAGTTCGCCGATGCGGCGTTCACGGGCCTGGCTCCAGCGGGGGTGGGATACGGCCGGATCGACGTTGGCATAGAAGCCGTATTCGTTGGGTGCCTGTACCTGCCAGGTATTCTTGGGCTCGGTCTCGCTGAAATGTACCGAGACGACGGATTTGATGTTTTTGAAGCCGTACTTCCAGGGCGCCATGATGCGAATCGGGGCCCCGTTCTGGTTGGGCAGTTCCTCGCCATACAGCCCCACCACGAACAGGGTAAGCGGGTGCATGGCTTCGTCCATGCGCAGACCCTCCAGGTAAGGCCAGTCCAGGATAGGCAGGCGCTGGCCGGGCATGCGCTTGGGGTCGTGGAGGGTCTTGAAGACCACGTACTTGGCATTGGAGGTGGGCTGGAACTGTTTCAGGACCTCGGACATGGGCACGCCCACCCAGGGGATGACCATGGACCATGCCTCCACACAGCGGAAGCGGTAGATGCGCTCCTCCAACTGGTGGGGGCGGATGAAATCCTCGTAGGCGTAATCGCCCGGTTTTTCGCACTCGCCGGAGACACGGATGGTCCAGGGCTTCGGTTCGAACTGTTGTGCATTGCGGACGGGGTCATCCTTGCCGGTACCGAACTCGTAGAAGTTGTTGTAGGTGGCGATCTCCTCGAAGGAGTTGGGCGTCTCGTCGGTGGAGTAGGGGCCTTTGATCACGTCGCTCAGCTTGGCACCCCGCTGAAACTCGGGGGCATCTTTCTTGAACCAATCCAGGATTCCGGCACCCGCCGGAGCGGCCGCGAGGCCGAGTGCCGCGGCGGCACCCCCGCGCAGGAAGCGGCGGCGGTCGTGGTAGACGCCCTCCGGGGTGATCTCCGAGGGGCGGATGTCGGCGGGTTTCTTGATCAGCATGACGGGCCTCGTGGTCGGGGGTACTGCACTAGACCGTGTGACCGCCCGATTGATTTCATCCGTTTGCGTGGAGCAACCCCGGTCGGCTTCGGGAAACGCTCCCGTGGGAGGACCTAGTTCAACTCCACGGTGCCACTGACCGTGACCACGACGTCACTGCTGCCCGGTTGCGTCGCCAGGGGGGCGGCGGAGCGCACCATGGCCTTGTCCATGGCCATGGTGCGCAGCGGTTGAGGCATGTGGCCGGGGTGCCCGATGCCCAGCTCTACCAGGCGAAAACCCTCGTGCCCCAGGGCCTTGGCCGCCAGCTCGGCGCGTTGCTTGAAGCGGGCGATGGCCACTTTCATGAGCCGGTCCCGGGTCTGCTCGCGTAGTTTCCTGGAAACCGTGAACTCCATGTTCTTGATGACCAGGATGCCCTGTAATGTCTCGGTGAGTTTTGCCATGTCCTGCATGCGCGTTCCTTCCAGGCGCAGTTCCTGGCTGCCCCGCCAGTGACCGATGCGGCGGCTGTTATCGAACTTCGCCGTGACGTAGACGGGATGAATCGAGTAGTTGCCCGTCGCCGCATCCAGTTCAGGGTAGGCCTTGAGTGCGTCATGGGCCTCGCCCATGACGCGGTTGATCTCGTTGGCGACCTGGGCGGCGGTGTTCTGCTCGGTTTCGGCCGCGAAGCGCACGATCATGCGGTCATTCTCGACTTCATCACTGGCCTGGGCGGTCAGGGTCACGCGGTTGAAGTGTGGTGTTTCCGCGGCCCCGAAAGTCGGAGTGAGAACGGCGATCAGCAGGGCGGTAATCAGTGTTTTCATCATGAGCTCCATTATTGACCCTGTACCAGAATAGGCCTGCCCGGTGTTTTCCGTGGGACACCCTCATGGGGGATCCGGTTGGCCCGTGCGGCCGAGTTGCTGTACTCGGGCTAAACTCCCCCCGCATCCAGTTCACGCATCGTCCATGAGTAGTTGCGATGGAAATAACAGAATTAAAAGCAGAGTTGTACGATTGGGTGCGCCCCATCGTTCAGCGGCTTCCGTTGTTCAGCGGCCTGAGCAACACCTCTTATCAGGTGCTCATTCGCAGCGCTGACATGGTGCGTCTCAAAGGTGGCGAGACACTGATCAAGCAGGGGGTCCCGGCGGATGCGTTCTTCATCCTCCTGAAGGGAAAGGTCTCGGTCTACCATGAGCGCGATAATGGAGACGTGGTGTTGTTAGGGGAAGCCCGGGCGCCCGTGACTTTGGGTGAGATTGGTCTTCTTCTTGAACAGACCCGGACGGCAACCGTGATTGCCGACGATGATATTCAGGCCATGCGCTTTCGCCTCCCCGCTTTTGAGGCTCTTTTCGACAGTCTCGAAGGTTTCGGATTCCATGTGGCGAAGACCTTGGCGGCGCGGGTTGACGACCTGTCCCAGCGCATCCGCAAGGGCGAGCCCAGTCACCACACCGCCGCGGATGATGCCCTCATCGACCTCATGGACCTGGAATGACCCAATGGCTGGCTTCCGCTGCTGCCGGGCCGCGCGGACCGGGCCTGGGGCGGGACTGTGGTCGCTTCGGGAACCGCTTTATTCGCGGCTTCGGTGGTGAATGCACACCGGCCTGCCGGGACCGGATGGTGGTTTGGGCCTGATGTTCGCGCGGGACCTCAATCCGACGGAAGTTGAGGGTGTGCTGGGCGCACTGTTGCCGACGGGAGCACGCTGGACGGCGCGGTACAGTTCGGAGGACGGCCAGTTCATCGCCTGTCGCCAGGACATACCGCAGCCGCTATTCACGGGCAGCACGGAGGGAGTGGCGGTAACGGTGTACCTTCCAGGTGGGGGCATCGGATGGGGGGCGTACCGGGATACCGGGCGCGATGGGCTGCGGCGCGCGGCCGAGTTCGCCCTCGACTGGGCGCAGGCGAGCGAGGGCCTGCTGCTTGCGGGTTTGAGCGACGCGCCACTCCCCGTCGACAGGGGTGAATACGGTTCGCGACCCGCGCAACCCTGGGATGGGTTGCCCCTGTCGGAACGGATCGATGAGGTGCGGCGTGCCTGCGCGGCGCTCAAGATCGATGACCGCATCGTGGACTGGTCGGCCCATGTCGGCCACCGGATCACCCGAACGCGCCTGTTCAGCAGCGCAGGCGCGGACATCCACCAGCATTTTGAGTTCCTAACCCCGGGGCTGAGCGCCACGGCCAATGTCGGAGCGAGCACGGAGCGCCGCACCGGCGGTGGGGTGAACAGTGGACGGCAGGGCGGAGTCGAACAGTTGTTCGATGTGGGATTCGCGGGGGATGCAGCCCGGGTCGCCGAGGAGGCGCTGGCCTTGCTGTACGCGGAGGATTGTCCATCCGGGGTCCGCGATCTTGTTCTCATGCCTTCCCAATTGGTCCTGCAGATTCATGAGTCCATCGGTCATCCCCTGGAGCTCGATCGCATCCTGGGTGACGAGCGCAACTACGCGGGTACCAGTTTCGTGACACCCGACATGTTCGGCGCATACCGCTATGGCTCACCCCTGCTCAACGTTACCTTCGACCCGGGCCGCCCGGAACAGATCGCGAGTTACGGCTGGGATGATGAGGGGATGCGGGCGCAGCGCGAGTATCTGATTCGTGACGGAGTCCTGCTTCGCCCGCTGGGAGGCGGCCTGTCCCAGGCGAGGAGTGGCCTGCCGGGGGTGTCCAGCGCACGGGCATGCCAGTGGAACAGACCGCCGATTGATCGCATGGCCAACCTCAACCTGGAACCGGGTGACAGCACTTTGGAGGCGTTGATCGCTGGGGTTGAGGACGGAGTTTTGATGGATACCAACCGTTCCTGGTCCATTGATGATTCGCGCAACAAGTTTCAATTCGGTTGCGAGTACGGTCGCCTGATCCGCGATGGCGAGCTCAGGGGGCTGGTTCGTAATCCGAATTACAGGGGAATATCAGCCGGGTTCTGGAGAAGCCTCGATGGGGTCGGAACCGGCGCGGACCTGCGGGTCGCTGGTGTGACCAACTGCGGCAAGGGGGAGCCCAACCAGTCCATCTACGTGGGCCACGCCACGCCGCCCTGCCGTTTCAGAGGCGTGGAGATTTTCGGGGCCCTGGAATGATGGACACGCGTGACTATTTCCTCACGCTCAGTGACCACCTCTGCAAGGGGGTCAGGGGCAGCGAGGTTCTGCTCCTGGCCTACAGTGGGGAACAGTCGGATTTTGTCCGTCTGAACCAGGGACGGATTCGCCAGGCTGGTCGTGTGGAGCAGTCCGAGTTGACCCTGGATCTTATCGAGGGGGCTCGGCATTCGGCGTCGCACCACGAACTCAGCGGCCACCTGGATCGCGACCTCGCGATGCTCGGTGCGGTCATCAGCGGGCTCAGGGAACAACGCGCCCATCTGCCGGAGGACCCGCACCTGTTCTTCGCATCCGATGTGCGATCCAGCGACCACCAGATCCTGGATGGCGACTGGTCGTCGGAGCAAGCCGTCAGGGATGTCCTGGCCGCGTGCGACGGCAAGGACCTCGTGGGCGTGTTCGCCGGTGGGGATATGTACCGGGGGTTCGCCAATTCCCTGGGGCAGCGAAACTGGTTCAGGAACCGCACCTTCAACTTCGATTGGAGCGTCTACCTCCATGGCGACAAGGCCGTAAAGGCGGACTACGCGGGAATGCGGTGGTCCGCGGACACGCTGCACGAGCGCTTTGACGGGGTCGAAACCGAATTGGAGGCCATGGGGCGTGCCCCCATGGATCTCAAACCCGGTCGATATCGAACCTACCTCGCGCCGTCGGCCTTGAATGAAATCGTGCAGATGCTTGCCTGGGGTGGGTTTGGCCTGAAAAGTCATCGGACGGCACAGACCCCTTTGCTGCGAATGGTGCGCGATGGGGTCTCCATGAGCCCCCGGGTCAGCCTCTCGGAGGATATCTCCACAGGCATGGGGCCCGGGTTCACCGCAACGGGGTTCATCAAGCCAAAGCGGGTGGAATTGATCCGCGACGGTCGTTACGGCGATTGCCTCGTGGGCCCCCGCAGTGCGCGGGAATTCGGGGCCGAGGTAACCGGGTCCGAGTCACCGCGGTCGCTTGTCATGAACGGCGGTGGGCTCGCGCCCACCGATGTTCTTGAAGCCCTGGGAACAGGTCTTCTGGTGAATAACCTCTGGTATTGCAACTACACCGATCGCAACGCGTGCCGTATCACCGGTATGACGCGATTCGCCTGCTTCTGGGTCGAGCACGGAAGAATCCAGGCCCCCGTGAACGTGATGCGCTTCGATGATTCGGTCTATTCCATGCTTGGGGAGCGCCTGGTGGATCTGACCAGTCAGCCCGAGTTGCTGCTTTCAAGCAGCAGTTATGGCGAACGTTCCACGCTTTCCAGTCAGCTCCCGGGGGCGTTGGTCGACGGCTTGCGGTTCACGCTCTGACCGGGTGAAGCAGGGCATGTCTCGGGCAGGTGTGCGGTGAAGGCACATGGGGCATTATGCGCCGGGCCACGATCGGTGTGGCCCAGTCAGGTAAACGTGTCGGTGCAGGTTCGTCCTTGTCTCTGAAAGTACTCATGGTCCTGCCGGCGTACCTGCCGGAATCGCTCGGCGGTGCCGAGAAACAAGCCCATATCTTCTCTCGCGGACTGCGGCGTCGGGGGGTTCCGGTTTCGATACTTGCGCCCCAGGAACGCCCTGTGGGTAAGGTGGAGGAAATCGATGAATCCGGTGTGCATGTGCGGCGCGTCAATGTGACCCGCTACCCGTGGTACGGGGGGCGTTACATGTTGTCCTTCCTCTACTGGACTGTCGCGGTCGTGGTCTGGATGCTGCGCAGGCGGCACGATTTCAACGTTGTCTACATCTACCACGCGCGTCTGCATGCCGTGGGCCCGGTGATTGCGGCGCGGCTGCTTGGCGTGCCGGTGGTCGCGAAGCTCGGACGAGGAGGAGAGGACTTCGATCTCACCCCCGTGCGGCGGAAAAAGCTTATCGGGCGGGTGTGTTACCCGATCGTTCGTGATGGCATCGATCGCTTCCTCGCCAACAGCACGGACATGCTTGCGGACCTGGAGGCACATGGGATCTCGGCGCAGCGGACCTGGCGCATTCCCAACGGTGTGGAGATCCCCGCGGAGGTGTCGCGCTCCATAGCCCGGCCCGATGATGAGGGTCTGGTGGAGTTTGTCTACACGGGCCGGCTTGCGCTGGAGAAAAGGTTGGATGTGTTGCTTGAGGCCTTCGCGCGCCTGGGCGGTGGGGGATGGAGGTTGACCCTGGTCGGCGATGGTCCGCTAGAGCAGGAGCTTCGCGATCAGGTCGCCGCCCTTGAGATGTCCGATTGCGTGATCTTCACCGGTAGGGTCGAGAATGTGCCGAAGTACCTGGTGGCATCGCATTTCTTCATCTCAGCCTCCGAGTCCGAGGGCATGTCCAACTCCCTGCTGGAGGCGATCAGTCACGGTACGGTGCCCGTGGTGTCGAGGGTCAGCGGGGTTGATGACATCGTGACCGATGGTGAGACCGGCCTGGTGTTCCGCGCGAACGATGTGGATGCATTGGCCGTGGCATTGCGGAGGGCCGTCACGATGAGTGCCGAGGCACGGGCATTGTTGGGGGAGCGATGCCGCGAGCAGGCGCGTGTGCGTTTCTCGATCGAGGCGGTGGTGCGTGCGGTGCAGACGAAACTCGAAGGACTTGTCGCCCGCACGGGGTGAAACGCGGCGGACAAATCGCGTATTTCGCCTCAGGCGGTCGGATCAGCATTCAGGTTGCGGAGAATCCGGTTCAGCAGTGAATAGATCATGGTCTGCTCAGCGGGGCTGATCCCACGATAGGCCTCGGCGCGGAAGGCCAGGGCGACGGGCACCAGTTCGTCCTCCAGTTCCCGTCCTTTGGCGGTGACGAATACCTGCTGCACTCTCCGGTCATCGGGGTCGGCGCGCCGTTCGAGCAGACCCTTGCCGGCCATCTTGTCCAACATGCGCGTGACGTTGGGGCGGTCCTTCACCAGCAGGTCACCGAGTTCGCGTTGGCTCATGCCGTCCTTCCGCCACAGGGTGGCGAGCACCGCGAACTGTTCGGAGGTGATTTCGTAGGGTTTCAGTCTGCGTGTGAATTCGGTCTTGATCTGCATGTCCGCCTGGTGGAGGGCGAAGGCGAGGGCCTCCTGGATGCGGTAGCTCATGGCGATGTCCGGGCAATTGTTGTGTAAACAACTTCATAGTTGCCGCAGTGCAATAGGTCAAGCGCTAATACACGGCTTCTCAATGATCGGTCTCGCACTTTCCGTAGGGACAAAGGCGTCAACTTGTCAGGTCTGCTGACGGCGCTTAGGATTGTGCGATGCACAAAAAGGCGTGCTCGTCCGGGGTCGTTCCCGTGCAGCCGCTCCGATGGCCTTGTATTGCATGCATCCGGTGTCATATTTCCGGCCTATAGATTCAGCCCTCTCCTGCGCCCCCACGGTGTCTCCATGAACAGCACGGGTGTACCCCGCCGCCCCACAATGCTCGTTATCCTCGACGGCTTCGGTGTCAATGCCTCGGCAGAGAACAATGCCGTTGCCCAGGCCCGGACCCCGAATCTGGACCGCTGGTTCGCTGAGTATCCTCATACGACCGTGGAGGCTTCCGGTTCGGCGGTTGGCCTGCCCGTGGGGCAGATGGGGAACTCCGAGGTGGGGCATATGACCCTCGGTTCGGGGACCGTGATCCGCCAGGATCTCGTGCTGATCAACGATGCCATCGAGGATTGCAGCTTCCACGAGAACCCGGCGATCAATGCGGCGATCACCCGCGCCCGGGACATGGGGCGGCCGGTCCATCTGTTCGGCCTGGTGTCCGACGGTGGGGTGCACAGCCATCTCGATCATCTGGTTGCTCTGCTCGAGTTGTGCCGCATGAGGGGTGTCCATGCCCTCCTTCACATGGTTACCGATGGGCGGGATACGCCGCCCCAGTCGGCCATGGACTGGGTCCCCGAGCTCAACGAGGCGCTCAAATCCTCGGACAGCGCCGTGGCGACGGTGATGGGGCGGTTCTGGGGTATGGATAGGGATCACCGCTGGGAACGCACGGAGAAAGCGTGGCGTGCGCTGGTTCTGAATGAGGGCCGCGCGGCGCGTAGCGTCGAGGAGGCCATCGAGTCAGCCTATGAGCGGGGCCAGAACGACGAATTCATCGAACCCGTGATCCTCCCCGATGCCATTCCCCTCGTGGATGGGGATCAGGTGATTTCCTTCAACTTCCGCAAGGACCGGCCCCGCCAGACCGTGGAGGCGCTTTTCAAGCCGGATTTCGATGGGTTCGTGCGGCCGCGTCTGCCGGACCTCACGGTCACCTGCATGATGGAGTATCACCCGTCCTACGGTTTGCCCGTGGCCTTTCGCGCGGACAAGCCGGATACCGCCTTGAACCGGATTCTCGCCGAGAGGGGTATCGGTCAGTTCCATTGTGCCGAGACTGAGAAGTACCCGCATGTGACGTACTACTTCAATGGCGGACAGCACGACAAGGTCGATGGCGAGGTCCATGACCTGATTCCGTCGCCCAAGGTTGAGACCTACGACCTCATGCCAGAGATGTCGGCCCCCGAAGTGGCCGATCACGTGGTGGAGGCGCTTGAATCCGGTGAGCACGGCTTCGTGGTGGTCAACTTCGCCAATGGCGACATGGTCGGCCACACCGGTGTCATGGATGCCGCGGTTCGCGCGGTGGAAGTGCTGGATCGCGAGGTCGGCCGTGTGCTGGATGCGGCCCGGGAGTGCGGTTTCGCGGTGGTTCTGACCGCGGATCATGGTAATTGCGATGAAATGGTGGACCCGAAAACCGGCAAGCCACACACCCAGCACAGCCTGTATCCCGTTCCCTGCCTGGTCATCGATGATGTCCATTGGGTGTTGGCGGAAGGCGGCGGTCTGGCCGACATCGCGCCCACCGTGCTGGAGCTGATGGGAATCCCCAAACCGGCCAGCATGCAGGGACGTTCCCTGCTGATCGATCCGGCAGTGGCCGAATCCGCGGCCTGACCGCCTTGGCGGTGACCCTTGGCCGGGCCACTGCGTTTTCATGTTCACATGTCCTTGACCCCATACATGCGAATCGGCAAAATCGCGCCCCCTTGTGGCGAGGTAGCTCAGCTGGTTAGAGCGCGCGACTCATAATCGCGAGGTCGAGAGTTCAAGTCTCTCTCTCGCCACCACTTGATTCCCATGGCAAAGGCCGGTCCACGCGGACCGGCCTTTGCCGTTTTAAGGGGATCACTTCCGGGTATCTCATGCATGTCAGTGGACCTGTGTTTGGCGGTTCGGGCCATGGAACCCTGCTGTGAATGGTGAGGCGGAATTAGTCGGATTTCCGCGGGGCCGGGTGGGGGCTGCCGTGCCAAGGGTCCAGGCCCCATGGCCGGGGGTTGCCAACGAAATCGATCCCTCCGGTGCGGACGCTTTTAGCGCCCCTCGGGTATGGCATGTGGGTGACGGCATATGGGCCATAACCGTGAGGGACTGAGCGCGGTGAATGATTGATGGATACCTGGGTACTTCTCGCGCTGCTTGCGGCGTTCTCCCTGGCCACCGCCGACGCTGTCGGTAAGCGCTTCCTGCCTGACTACAGTGCGGGTGAACTGGCGTTGGCACGAACGGCGGTCACTGCAACCCTGTTGTTTCCGGTGCTCGGGATGATCGGGCCGTTCAACGTGGCTCCGGGTGCATGGCCATGGATACTCGTCGGCATGCCCGCGGAGCTGCTGGCCATGTACGGATACATGCGCGCCATCGAATCGAGCCCGCTGTCCCTGACCCTGCCTTACATGGCATTCACACCGGCCTTTGCCGCAGTGCTGTCCTGGTGGATTTTGGATGAGGCCGTCAGCGCTCAGGGTGGAATGGGCTTGGTTCTGGTGGTGGCCGGCGCGTGGTGGTTGAACCTGGGGCGTGCGGGTAATCGTCCGCTTGATCCCCTACGCTCGGTCCTTCGCGAACCCGGGGCCGTGTGGATGCTCGCGGTCGCGGCCATCTATGGATTCACCGCGACGGCCGGAAAGGCGGGCATGGAACATGTCAGCTCGGAGCAAGGAGACGCCGCCCTGGCCTTCGGTATCGTCTACTTCGGCATAACCGGCCTCGGGGCGTTGCTGCTGTTCGGGGCGTTCCGGCCTCGCCGCCTGGTTTCAATCTGGCGCAGGCCCGGGTGGATGCTTTTGGTCGCAGGCTTGTTCGCCCTCATGGTGTTGGCTCATTTCTCAGCCCTGCACGGCGCCCAGACGGCCTACATGATCGCCGTGAAACGGCTCAGCCTGGTCATGGGGATCCTATACGGGGCGTGGTGGTTCCGGGAGGTGGGCCTGCGGCGCAATCTTTCGGCGGCGGCGCTCATGGTCCTCGGGGCAGGGCTTATCACGGCGCAATAAAGAGCGGTGTTGTGGGCGAGAGCCCCACTGCTTCGCGCGTCGTGTTGCTGGCACACTGGTGTCATGAAACTTTGCCGGGGCGATCGCCCCAAGGTTTTGCCGCGTGCCCGACTCACAAAGACGTCTGGAGGAAGCCCTGGCCCAAGTGCGGGCCCTGCTCAACAAGCAGCACATTGTCGAACACATGGTGCATGCGCAGCGCCAGCGTAAGCAGGCGCTGGTGGAGTCACTCACCCATCGGCAGATGACCGGGGGGTTGGAGCAGGTGTTGGAGCGGATGCATGTGGCGGATATTGCTCACCTGCTTGAGGCACTGCCCCAGGATGAGCGGCTGGAGGTCTGGTCCCACGTCGCGCCGCGCAAAGCGAGTCCCGTGCTGTTGGAAGTGGATGAGGCGGTTCGTCCGGCCCTGCTCAGCGGACAGGATCGACAACGTCTGAGGGCCATCCTCGAACCCCTCGATGGCGACGAATTGGCCTGGGTGGCCGATGACCTTCCCGACGATGTCCTGGCGGAGTGTCGCGCGGCCATGTCCGAAGCCGATAGGCAGTGGCTCGCCGATTCACTGCACTGGGGCGAGGACAGCGTTGGATTTCTCATGGCCCCGGAGCTGGTCCGGGTACGTGAATCCTGGACAGTGGAGCAGGCCATCACCCACATGCGGGGGCTCTCCGAAGTGCCATCGCACACGGACAAACTGTTCGTGGTCAACCACCTGGGCGTGTTTACCGGGGCCGTCACCCTGCAGACCCTGCTGACCCGCGAACCCTCCTGCCGACTCGCGGACGTGATGGCACGCAGCGTTGTGACCTTTCAGCCCGATGAGCGTGGCGAGGATGCCGCCCATGCCTTCGAGCGCTATGACCTTATCTCCGCCCCGGTGGTGGACGAACGCGGCAAGCTCATGGGGCGACTCACCGTGGACGTGGTCATGGAGCATTTGCACGACCAAGTGCAGGAGGATGCCCTGAACAGCGTGGGCCTGGAGGAGGGTGAAGACCTCTTCGCCCCTGTCTGGCGCTCGGCCCGAAACCGTTGGTTGTGGGTGGCCCTGAACCTTTTGACCGCGTTCGTGGCCGCACGGGTGATCGGCGCCTTCGAGCACACGATCGGCCAGATGGTCGCACTGGCCGCCCTCATGCCCATAGTGGCATCCATGGGGGGGAACACCGGCAACCAGACCACGGCCCTGGTGATTCGTAGCCTGGCCCTGCACCAGATCGACCGCGGCAACCGCGGCCACGTGATGCGCAAGGAGCTTGCCATTGCCCTGCTCAATGGCCTGGTCTGGGGTGGGGTTGTGGGGTTGTTTACCTGGGTGTTCTACGGTGACGTGATGTTGATGATGGTGATCACAGTGGCCACCGTCTTCACCCTGTTGATCGCCGCGGTGGCGGGTGTCGGGGTGCCGCTGATTCTCGAATACATGGGTAGGGACCCGGCCATGGGTTCATCGGTGCTGCTGACGGCGATCACCGATACCCTGGGGTTCCTTGTCTTCCTGGGGCTGGCAAGCCTGGTGCTGGTTTGAAAGGGAAACGGACAGCCGGTGGCGCGTCGTGAATCGCCTATTGCTCAGTGTGGATGGACTCAGCGGCGCGGGGTTCGGTCCGGTCAGCTTCGGCCTGGAGAACGGTGAATGCCTGGGTGTCGCGGGGCCATCCGGTGCCGGAAAATCCCGCCTGCTCCGCGCTATCGCGGACCTTGACCCCGCCCGTGGAACGGTGTCACTGGACGGGCGTGAGAGAACGAACTGGCAGGGCCCCGCCTGGCGTTCCCTGGTGGGCTATGTCCCGGCGGAAACCCACTGGTGGACTGACCGGGTAGGCGCGCATTTTCGTAATCCCGCCCGAATCGATACGGCCAGCCTGGGCTTGCGGCCCGATATCCTCGCGGCGGACGCCAGTGAGCTGTCGTCAGGCGAGAAGCAGCGCCTGGGCCTGTTGCGCCAGCTGGAACTTGAACCCCGGGTGCTGCTCTTGGATGAGCCCACCGCGAACCTGGATGCTGACCATCGCGCAGCCTTCGAAGCTCTCGTCGTCAATCATCAGCGCTCACGATTGATGGGGGTCGTCTGGGTGTCGCACGACCCGGAACAGCTGGCGCGGGTCGCCGATCGCGTGTTGCGCCTGGGTGCGGGGCGACAGCCATGAACCTGATAATCCTCGAGCCCTTCGAACTGGCCCTGGCAGCGTGCCTGGTGCTGACGCTTGCCGGCCTCAGTTTTGGTATGGGCCTGGGCCTGGGGCGCCCGCTGGTCATTGCGATGGTGCGCGCTACGGTTCAGTTGATGCTGGTAGGGCTCGTTCTCAAGGCCCTCTTTCATACGGTCAACCCATGGCTGATCGCGGCTGTGGCCACCGTCATGCTCAGTGTCGCGGGCTGGGAGGTTTATTCCCGCCAGCAGCGGCGCGTGGTTGGTCCCGCTGGTTGGTTCATGGGCGGGGCCTCCATGTTTTTTTCGTCCTTTGTCATTGCCGTGCTGGCCCTGACGGTGATCATTGGCCCTGATCCCTGGTATCACCCGCAGTACGCGATTCCGGTGCTGGGCATGTTGTTGGGAAACACCATGAATGGTGTGGCCGTCGGGATGGATCGGCTGGTGGACGCGCTGGCGCGCGACCGCCTCAACGTGGAGGGGCGCCTGCTCGTGGGTATGAACTGGCGGCAGGCCTCCGCGGACTATCGGGTGGGGGCTTTACGCGCTGGATTGACCCCGGCGCTCAATGGAATGGCAGCCGCCGGCCTGGTCAGCCTGCCGGGCATGATGACCGGCCAGATTCTTGCGGGGAGCCCGCCCCTGGAGGCGGTGAAGTATCAGTTGCTCATTCTCTTTCTGATCACCGCCGGGGCCGGGTTCGGAACCCTGGTTGCTGTGGAGTTGGTGTCGCGGCGCCTGTTCGATGAGCGCGGGCGCCTGCGCCTGGATCGACTCAGCCGCGGGACCTGAGTGGGATGATCCGGGCGGGCGGACGCGAATGATCGCGAGTCGCCCCGCGCGCGGGTCCCGATGGTGCGGCACCCGGGGAACGCGGCGGGGGGGGCGCGGCCAGCCCGCTTTCAGTCGTCCGTCGTGGTTGGCATCCGCAGCCAGGTGCGAACGAGCCGACCATGCCGTTCGATCAATGCGGCCCCGAGTACCAGGGCGATGCCGCCTATGGCCAGCCCGAGGGTGTGGTCGAAGCTGAAGTTCGCGTAGGCGCTGATGCCTACCCGGATCACGGCGACGGCCAGTACCGCCAGGGCAGAATGAAACGCAAGACGCAGGCGTGCGGCCCGGGCCATGATCAGGCCCAGTAGGGCGATGACCAGTGCAACGGCACCATTCGCCGACGGCGCGGTGACGAACAGCAGGAACAGGGCGGCAATCAGGGCGCCGATAATGCCGAGGCTGGCAAACCGGGTCTGACCCGCGGTGGCGAGCCGGTGCAGATCGGACATGAAGACACCGAACACCAGAGCGATGAACACGGCGGAATAGGATTCAGCGAACAGTTCGGCATGCGATGCGGCCGAGGTCGTGGAGACCGCGGCCACCAGGGCAGGCAACGTGGCCGAGATCAGCAGGGCATTGCGCCAGTTCGGTCGCATTCCATCCAGTTTCGCCAGTTGACGCAAGCTCGCGTAGGCGAGCAGGGCAAAACAGGCCACTGCCACCGCCCCCGCCGCATACAGATAGGCGCTGCGACCCGCCATGATCGCCAGGGGCAGCAACACGGCGACACGGGCCGATAACGCGGCGGGTGTGCGCAGGGACAGGTGACGTGCCCGCAATCGGCCCAGGGCCCGCAGGCTGAACATGAAGCCTGCAAGGGCGATACCGGTGACGATCCAGGGTTCGCGGACGGGGATCATCAGCAACACGGCGTTCATCAGAAACAACCCGGTCAGCGCGGCGGACGGTTCACGGGCCAGGACCATGAAGCCCACACGTGCCTGTGCCGCCAATAGCACCGCGCTCAGTGCGGTGGTAATGAACAAGGTCTGGTCCTCGACGCCTTGCCAGAGGAAATGGTCCGGGTAAAGCACCTGGTCCGGCATCGCCCATTGGCCGTAAAGCAAGGCCGCGAGCACGGTCACGGTCGTGCTCACGGCGATAAGGCCGAGACCGATGAACACACGCGCACTTTTGGGTTCATGCAACCAGCGGTTGGTCGCGAAGCCCAGTCCCGTCAGGGTGACGGTGTAGCTCAGCAACAGCAGGAAACGATGCAGGTCATCACCGCCGTCCCAGCGCTGGAAAAGAAACATTCCGGTGGAGGCGACAATGACGATGCTACCGAGCACGCGCAGCAGTCCGGCTAGTCCTGGGCGAAGCTTCGCGAGCGTCGCTCGGGGGGCTTCGCCGACACCGCTTGGGTTCACCCCGTCCGGGCCGGGCTCGCTATGCTCAGGAAGGTCTACCCAGCGTGGGTCAATGGAGGGTGCCTTGATGCTCATCACGCGCCCTCCCTGAGTGCGTCGAGTTCCGCGCGCAGGGCGGCATCCGATTCCCCGCGTTCGAACTCGTCCGCGAATCGGTCACCGGAAGCGACGCGGACGGGGCTGTGTTCGCCGATATCGTGGCGCAATTCGGTGCGGGTGACCTCCACCTCCCAGCGTCGTAGCGCCTTGTCGAGATCGATGCCCAGATCGCCGTCCAGCCTGGTAAGCGTTGCCACCGCATTGCCCCGGGTATGACGCAGTTGAAGGGTGTCGTGTTGGCTCTGGCTTTCGGTCAGTCGCCGTTCCAATTCCGCCAGGGTCGTGTTGACCCGCTGCAACGACACGCTGATGTGCTGCCTCTGGTCCTTCAGTTGGTCGGTGCGCTGACGTTCGGATTTGTGCCGACGCAGGCATTCCAGGGCTCGGTCCTCGTCGGCTTCCCGGCGGGCGCGTTCCCGCCAGCGGTCAGACTGCTCCGCGGCCTGATCGATGCGCTGATCGATATGCACGAGCCTGCGTTCGACCTGTGCCTTTTCCACGCGCACTCGTGCGATGGCGTCGCGCAATTCGTCCAGCGCGGCTTCGACCACGGCGTCATGGTCTTCTATTTCTCCGACGGCGCGGTCCAGACCGGCGCGCAGAGATACGGATAAGCGTTTGATCAGAGACATTGCAGCTCTCCCCCTTGGTGAACGAGCGGTGTGTTGGGTCGGGAGAGAGCCTGTATCCAAGTTGTGTTCTGGAGTACCTCCGTGCGAGTGGTTCCGTATTGATCCGCGTCAGGTATCAGAATTCGATACGTTCTGATGTGGCGGACAGGTGTGGGTGCTCAGAGAATCCAGCTGACCAAGGTGTAGCGAACGCCTGAGGTGACCGGCCGCACAGCGTGGGGATACATGAAATTGGAGGGGAAGAGCAGTCCATCGCCCTGTTGAAGACGCAGCTCGAACTGCCCGTTGAAGAAGCTCAGGGTCCCACCCTCGAACCCGTTATTGACCTGAATGAGCAGGGTCAGCGCGCGCGGATTGCCCGCCGAGTGATCCACGTGGTGTTTGTAGAACCCACCGGGGTGATAGCGCAGCAGTTCGAAAGGGGCATTACGCAGGGCGTGGATTGCCGGGAACCGTTCCCTGTATGCGCTCAGCATCTGCCCGGCGACGGTGTTCAAAGTGCGCATCATGGGGAGCCGGATCTCGGGTTTGTCCCGGGTGAAATGATGCGCTGTGACGGCAAGGGTGTCGCAGTTTCGTGTGGCGGATCTGAGCGTTCCGTTTCCCACGGTGGCGGGTTCCCACCAGCGGCTGCTGACGCAGTCGGCGAGCAGGGCGTCGCAGCTGTCCTTTTCCAACGCTCCGGAAAACAGTGCGATGTAATCGCGCAGGTCCATGGAGAGTGGGGTCGCGTCCGTCATGGTTGAGAGCTGTTCACTCGGTAGGGGGCGGGGATGCGGACTCCTCCGCTGTGCCGTTGGTACTGTCGAGCAGATAGGTGAGGGCGTCGACCGCCGCGTTGGCGACCTCGTGGGGGGCGCACAGGTAGAACTCGGTCCAGGCCTGGGTGACGTAATGGTCGTAGGCCGCGCCCAGGTCTGGATGATTCTTCAGCCAATGCAGGCGAACGGCATGGCCGATGATGACGTCGAGGATCAGGGTGTCGTCGATATAGAGGTCCGAGCTGTCGCGAACCACAGCCACCAGGGCGATAAGCGTTTCAATCGTGAGCTGGCGGTACTCAGGGGCTTGGATCTTGTTGAGGACATGATCGACCACCAGTGCGAAGTTCTTTTCCTCACGCGTGGATTCCGCCTGGATCTGTTCGCTGTCCAATCGACGCTTGCGATTGTATTTGTCGCCGATGATCAAGCCGCGGCAATGGGACAGCAGTTCCCAGATTCCGGAGTAGAAGTCCTCAGGCAGACGACTGATGCTGCCGCGCAGTTCGCGCCATTCACGCCAGGTGGCCGCTTCGCCCAGATCCTGGGGGCCGAAGGTGTGCGGGAAGTGCCCGGAGGTGAAGCGACCCGATCGCGGTGAGATATGCAGGGCCTCAAGCCCCATGAGTTGGGTCCTGTCATCGCTGGATTGGGTGAGGCTGCGGCGAACCAGATCCGAGGTCTCGTAGGGCGCCATGGCGGTCAGTCGGTCGAAGGCCGCGTCAGGGTCGAGTTCGTGCTCCCATTGAACGAGGGTGATCATGAGCTTGAGGATCTGCCCGGAACGGATGGTGATGAGTCCGTCGAACAGTTCCGGCTCGGCCTTTATCAGCATGCCGAGGTGCAGGACGATTTCCTGCAGCATGACGCGCTCGCGGGCATCGTCGCCGGAGAACTCGTCAATGGCCGCGAGGATTTCCGAGTTGCTCAGTGGTTGCTGGATGGTCGCGCGTCTCGAGTAAGAGCGGCCCAGGGTCAGGCGGCGCTGACTGACCACGATCTCGGTGACGGCCTCCTCCAGGCGGATGTGAAACTTGTCGAGCAGGCCCGCGGCCCGCCGGACGATGTCCCAGAGCGCTTCGCGGGCCGCGAGGTCGTACAGTTCCTCGAGGGCGACGCGCACTGACACGCTGCCAACGCTGTTCGACAGTCCGGACGGTTCGTCCAGGCCCTGATCCGATAGCAGAGCGAGTATCTCGATCTGCTCGTAGGGGTTGGCCGTTCGTTCAAGGCGCTGACGCAGTTGGTTGGCAGGCAGGTTCTCCAGCCAGAAGCTCAGTTTGCGCAGGGTCAGTGGCTTGCACTGTTCCCGATCGAAGGGCAGGTGTTGCACCGGTGGTGCGCCTCGTTCGGGTAGCGAGTCGGGGAAGTGAAAACCGAACAGATCGTCGATGCGTTCCTTGCTGGTTGTTGGCAACAGTTGGGATACCCGCCCCACGTGCACCGGTATGCCCTCACATCGGCCCTGTTGCAGTGCCTCCACGAGGTCGAGTAGCACCTCGCTGTAGCGGTCATTGAGATGGGACTCGGTGATCAAAATGGTTATCAGGGGTCTGCCCGGTAGATCCCAGTGGCGGTGTACGTACGCCAGGTCAGCCTTAAGTTGCTGTACCAGCATGCGTTCATCATGGGCCAGGTAAAAGCCGCGTCGGTCCAGGGACAGGGGTAGGAAGAGCATGCGCCGCCCTTCAAGCTCATAAACCCTGGATGTTGCCAGAGCGCGCGCGTGCCGGAACGGTCGGCCGGTGAGGCCCAGTTTGTCGTTGCGACCGACCTGCTCATAGACAAGGGACAGTTGTTCCGTCTGGTGCAATTCGACGGGACGGATCTGTTCCAACGTCTCCGTCTCGATTCCCCGTGCCAGCAGATGGTCCTGGACTTCCGGAGTGCTGGATAGCAGGGCCACCTGCACACGGCGGCCTGCCTTGCGGCCTACCCGACGGTGTCGACCGAGGGGGTCGATGTCGTTGAGATCAAGCAGCCCGTCCTGGACCAGCGTGCCGAGGATGAACAGGCTTTGGGCCCAGACCAGTGGCACGTTCTCGTTCGGCTGGCGCCGTTGTGAATGCGGTCGTTCCCGCTCAGCGGGGATCAGCTCTTCCGGTACGAAGTAGAGTTCGGGTAACAGCTGCTGACCGTCCACCTCGGTGAGGCAGAATTCGAGCTTGGTGCGATAGTCAGCGGCGCGTTCGTGCTCGCCGAGGAACAACATGTTGAGCAACTGGTAGGTGAAGAACAGCGGCCATTCGCATTCGATGTGCTCGAACGCCTTGAGCTCCTCGGGCTCGTAATGAAGTTTTCCCGTGTCCTCGAGTACCGTCTGGTGCCCATCCAGGAGAAAGCGTTTGCAGCCGTAGCGGCCTTCCAGCTTCTCAGTGACCTCGTCGAGCGTGCGTTCGAGCAGTTCCTCGTCCTCCACCGCGAAGGCGGGGAAACCGACCACGGACAATGTAGCCCCGTCCACTTCCTTGGATCCGGATTCACGCGGCAACATCGAGAACAGGCTGATGCGCGTGCGCGCGATCTCGTCAGGGACCACGTGAATGACCGATGCCCGTCCAGCTCCGCCGCCGAACAGGTCGAAGCCGGAAAGCGCTTCCATGGCGGCCTTGGCCATGCCGATGGAGCTTGAGTTGAGTTCGGTGATGCCGTGGTTGATCTTGTTGCCGCGTTCCCAGATGCCGTAATCCGGGATGCGGTAGGCACGGCCGATGTAGTGCACCAGGTTCTGAACGAAGGCCACCTCGGCCAGGGTGAAGACGATGCGTAGGCCCGATGCGGTCATCTGGGCGAGCATAAGCAGGAAAAGGCTGGTCGCATCGATCTGAAGATGTCCCCACTCCTCATCCCCGACCACCGGGTCGCCGGTGCCGGTATCGTACTTGGCGTGCAGGGCATCGGTCGCTGCCAGAGACTCCTTGAAGCGTTCGACTTTCACCGCCTGTTTCATCATTGCCGTCAGCAGCCCGCGCATGAGTTTGACGGTGCTCTGTTCAAGCAGGTAAGCGCGGCTTTCCGCGTAGTCCTCCCGCCTCATGGCCATGGCCAGGCCCCAGGCGCAAAGGATGGAATAGACGTTATCGCGCACCCAGGCATCGGTGTAGTCGCCATGGGCGTTGATTGCCGTGGACGCGGGCAGGAGGCCGGTTATCGGGTCCTGTCGGGCAAGAATGATGTCGCGAACCTGGATGTAGACACGATCCAGTTGTTGGCGTCTGTCGGTCGGTCCGGGAAGGGCAGGCATGACCGTAACTTTACACTGCGTACGGGCACGGCGGCGCGCGGGTTTTTGGGGTATGCCTGCCCGGATTCGATGTGGCCTTCGATGCCGGAGACCGATGGCGTGGATGCGCTTTGCTGGCGCATCCGCCCCGGGGCGAGCGTCGAACTCGCGGGGTTTACAGGTCCAGATCGTTCAGGTGTTCATCGAGATCCGCCAATTCGCGACGGATTTCAATCAGTCGACGTGCATCGGGTGCCGTGGCCCGAACGCCGCCGAAGCAGAGAAGGTCGTCGATGTCGGAATCATCATGGGGTGGATTCACCCGCGCCGTGACCTGTTGGTCGAGGTATTCCTGATCGTCGTGCATTGGAACTCACCCATGCCTTCGCCGCCCCGGATCGGGGCGCGCAAAGAATCAGTGAGTCATGTGAAACGGCGATTAAGGTTCAGTGGCTCGGCCATGACAGCCGCATCTGGATAGCAGGCGATGCGCAACCGCGTTCCATGCCGCGCCCGCCACGACCGGGGGGGGTCAGTGGGTCCCGGCTCCGGCTTCGGGTCGGGCCGGACGCATGCGATTGGCAACCAGGAGCATGCCGAACCAGGCGAGCGTGAGGACGAAGGTGCCCGCTGCAAGCGACATGCCGCACAGGCAGGCCGCAGGGTCGAGGTTGGGTAGCAATGTCGCGTGGTGATGACCGAGGAATGCACCCATGGCCGTTATCAGCACCATGCCGGTGGTTTGAGCCGTGCGCTCGCCCATGAACAGATGTAAGGCGACACCCAGGCCCATCATCCAAAAGAAGGGTTCGGCATGGGGAATGCGCACTCCGAAAAGCACCAGCAGGTAACCGAGGGCAATCGCGGTGCAGAACAGCGCGGTGGGAAGCCACGGAACATTGCGGTGACGGACCAGCGTGACACTCGCGACGATAAGTGCCGCGACCAGATGATCAGGTCCGGTGAAGGGGTGAAGAAACGACCCCAGGAAGGAGTCGGGATTTGTACCGCCGAGATGAGCCAGTGCATGCGTGGGCAAGAGTAAGACCGCGGCCATGCCGCCGAGCAGATGCACTGTTCTCACCGAATCCCCTCACTCGCTTTATCTTGTGTATTGAACGAACCCTAACCTCTAAAACACGCCAAGGGAATTGATCTGGGTTAGGTCATGGAATCGGGACGTCAAGCGCGTCGATTCAGTGAGCCAAGAAGCCGTTGTTTCCGCAACAACCGGTAATAAAGTTCCGAACAGAGGAGAGGTGGATTCGATAACCTTATGAAATCATTGGGGTAGTTGGCAGAAGTGTACGAGGGAGGCTATTCCGGGTGGCGGCATTTGCCCCAAGCGCGAAAACCCTTGGGTCAAAGACTGATCACGAGGTGAGCAGATAATGACCCTGGCTACGAAGGCAATCGCGCACTTGGTTGCCAAGGCAACAAATTGGCTCCGCTGTTCCCCGTCCGCTCCTTATGCGACCCATTGTGGGTTAACGGGTTCGGCTGAGTCTGATCATCCAGAGAAGAAGGGGCGCGGCGATAAATGCTGGCCACGTATGGGCGAGCACATGCGCCATATCAGAGCTTATCTGGACGTGAATTCCGTGGGCTTGGACCGGGGTGCTCAGCAATAGGCCGAGTGGGAACAGCCCGATCGGAAGCAGGCCCTTGGAGGGCAGTGAATAATGAGAGCGTTTCATGGCTAGGCCTCGGTCATTCAGCGTACTTTGACTTCGATCTGCTCGCCGGAGTCAGGATCGGTCAGATGCACGGCGCAGGCGATGCACGGGTCGAAGCTGTGAACCGTGCGCAGAATCTCCACCGGACTCTTCGCGTCGTGCAGTTGATGGTTGTCCTGGAGGGCGGCCTCGTAGGCACCGGGTTGACCACCGGAGTCACGCGGCCCGGCGTTCCAGGTGCTCGGTACCACCGCCTGGTAGTTGTCGAGCACGCCGTCCTTGATCACGGCCCAGTGGGCCAGGCCACCGCGCGGGGCTTCCATGAAACCGACGCCCTTGCACTCCTTCGGCCAGGTGCTCGGGTCCCACTTGGCCTCGTTGAATGTCTTGGTGTCGCCTGCCTTGATGTTGGCGATGAGGGTGTCCATCCAGCCCTGCATCTGGTCGACGATGAGTTTGGTCTCCAGGGTGCGGGCAGCGGTGCGACCCAGGGTGGAGAACAGCGCGCGCGGTTCCAGGTCCAGGGTCTTGAGGGCGTAGTTGACGATCTCCTGGGCCGCCGGGTCCTTCTTGGCATAGAGGAGCAGGACGCGGGCCAGGGGACCGACTTCCATGGCCTTGCCCTTCCAACGCGGCGATTTCAGCCAGCTATAGCCGTCGTCCACATTGAGCTGGCTGTAGGGCGCATCAGGGCCGCCGCGCCCGCCGTAGTTGAACTGCGTTTCT
>JBMYTL010000011.1:0-60561 GCA_049604295.1 Gammaproteobacteria bacterium | reverse complement strand
CGGGCGGTGCACCCTACCGGGGGCGCCGTGATTGGGGTGTGGTTGTGGGGTGCACCGTGTGCACCGGGTCCGGTGGCAGGTGCCCATTCGCGGGCAAGCCCGCTCCTACAGCGTACGGCCCAAAGGGAGGAGCAAGCCGCGCGCGCGGCGGACACAGGCCTCTTGCCGGTTAAGCGGGGCAAGGACCGTAGGGTGCACCGTGCGCACCGGTCCGGGTCAGTGGGGGAACAGCACCTTCACGATGGCGCGGATGTCCGCGCCGCGGGCGGCGGCGCGTTGGCGTAGGGCGAGCAGCTCATCGCTGGCACCGGCTTCCCCCATGAGGGGCAGGTGGGGATAACGGGCCGCCGCTTCGGCCCAGGCCGCGTCGTCGTTGAGGGTGCCGACGAGTTGACCCGTGAGCCCCAGCAGGTGGGCACACTGCCAATATTCGCCGTCATAGTCAGGGTCGCCATGGTGGGCCATGCCCACCACGAGGACCTCCGGCAGACCCCAACGCTGGCCCAGGTGGGCGCCGGCGTGATGGTGGTCGATACCGCAGTGCGCGCGCAGTGCCTCGTCCAGGCCCAGGTCCGGGTCTTGCGCCGCGGCGGTCAGGGCGCGGTCCACCTCGGCGGGCATGGATTCGGTCAGCCAGAGCAGTCCGAGATTGCGCAACAGGCCCGCGCTGCGCGCCGCCTGGGGATCCAGTGGCGACCAGGGGCCGACCGCTTCCTTGATCCAGCCGGCGGTTTCGGCGCCCAGCAGGGCGTCGAACCAGAAGCGCTCCGCCATGAAGGAGGGACAGCGGCTGGCATCGAAGGGCATGCCCACCGCGAGGCCCAGGCTGACGCTGCGCACCATGTTCAGCCCCAGGCGTGTGCAGGCGGCTCGCAGGGAGACGATCCGCGATGCCGGGGACGACCAGGCCGAGTTGGCGAGGGCGATAAGGCGGGCGGTGATGGATGGGAAGCGTTCCAGCGTGTGCGCGATATCGCCGATATCGATGTGCGCGTTGCCCAGCTGCCGCAGCAGGGTGTGGGTCTCCGGCGGCAACAGCGGCGCCCGCGTGCGGTGGGCGCGCAGGGTTTCGGGCAGTGGGCTGAGATTCAGATCCATCAGGGTGGGGTTCTCGTCAGCCCGGGCTGCCGTCGTGGTCCGGTCCGTAGCTGCGGTTGGCCATTTTGGGAATCTCCTCCGGCTTTACGGGAGGCGAGAAGAAGTAACCCTGAACCACATCGCAGTCCATGCCATGCAGGGCCTGGATCTGGGCGAGTTCCTCGGCGCCCTCGGCGACCACCTCGCAACCCAGGGCATGGCCCAGGCCCACCATGGTGCCGGTGAGGGTCGCCGAATTGGTGTCGCTGAGCATGTCGCGCACGAACAGGCGGTCGATCTTGAGGTAGTCGAGGGGGATGTGCTTGAGCGATGACAGCGAGGAGTAGCCCGCGCCGAAATCGTCCACGGCAATCTTCACGCCCATGCCGTGCAGGGTCTCGAACACGCTGACACATTGATCCCGGGCCTCGAACACGCTCTCGGTCACCTCCAGTTCCAACTGCCCGGGGGGGCAGCCCGTCTCTTCAAGAATAGCGGCCACGGTGGCACAGAAACGGGGGTTCTGGAAATGCGATGGTGCGATGTTCACGGCCATGCGCATTCGCGGCATGCCGGCGTCCATCCATTCGACCAGTTGCGTGCAGGCGGTGCGCATCACCCACTCGCCCAGGGCGTCGATGAAGCCGATGCGTTCGGCCAGACCGATGAACTCGTTCGGGGGGATGGTGCCGAGGGTGGGGTGGTTCCAGCGCACCAGGGCCTCGACGCCGGTGATGCCGTGATCGGTGAGGTTCACCTGCGGCTGGTAGACCAGGGTCAGTTCGTCGCGCTCGATGCTCAGACGCAGGTCGTGCTCGAGTTGCAGCCGGTGTTCCGCCGAGGTGGTCATGGTCGGTTCGTAGAAGGCGTAGCGGTGTTTACCGGATTGCTTGGCGGCGTACATGGCGCTGTCGGCGGCTTTCAACAGGGTGGTGGGTTCCTCACCGTCCGTCGGGTACTGGGCGATGCCGATGCTCAGACGGGGGTTGACCTGCTGCTTGCCCAGTTGCACGGGGGCATTGATGACCTCGAGCAGGCGTTCGGCAATGTTGGCGGCGTCATAGCCGTCGGTGATGGGGTCGAGCAGTACGCAGAACTCGTCACCGCCCAGGCGTGCGGCCACGTCGCTGCCGCGCATCTGCTCCTGGATACGCGCCGCGACCGTGGTCAGCAGGCTGTCGCCCACGTCGTGCCCGAGGCTGTCGTTGATGTCCTTGAACCCGTCGAGGTCCATATACAGCAGGCCCAGTTGTTCCCCACGGCGCGCCGCGCCCTTGACCCGCGAGGTGAGGTGGTTCTGGAAGTAGGCGCGACTTGCCAGGCCCGTGAGCGTGTCGCGGAAGGCCAGGTTGCGGATGGTCGTTTCCGCTTCGCGTTGATGGGTGACGTCCTGCACGGTGCCCGTAAGGGTCCGGCGGCGGGTATCGGGTTCGTCCAGGGTCTGGTGCAGGACCAGTGCGCTCCCCGAACCCCGGGCCACGCGGAAGTCGAGGGACTCCGGTTGACCCTGGGTGTTGATGTCGCGAATCCCGCGTTCCACCTGTGCGCGGTCCTGGGGGTGGATATGCATCAGGTAGTCGCGCAGGGTGCGCAGCTCGCCGGGGCGCGCACCGAGCATGCGGCCAAGCTGATCGGAGACGGTCATCTCGTCGCGCTCCATATCCCAGGTCCAATAACCCAGGCGTGCCAGGCGTTGGGCGCGGTCGAGCTGTTCCTGACTCTGCTTGAGCTTGCGGCGATCCTCATCGGCACGCATCTGGAAGCGGATACGGTGCAGCAGCTCGGGCATCTTGATGGGCTTGTTCACGAAGCCCGACGCACCGGCCTCGAAGGACGATTCCACCGAGCGCAGGTCATCGAGCCCGGTGGTCATGAGGATGGGTGGGGCCAGGTCGCCCCAGGTGCCGAGCAGGCGCCGGCAGGCCTCGAACCCGTCCATGCCCTCCATGACCGCGTCAAGCAGGACCAGGGACGGAACTGAATCAGCCGCCAGGGACAGGGCCTGCTCCCCGCCCGTGGCCGCGATCACGTGGTAACCCTCGGCTTCCAGGGCGGCGGTCATGGTGTCACGGAACAGCGGGTCGTCGTCCACGACCAGGATGGTCGAACGGCGTGCGGTATCCGGGGGCGATGCGCTGACTTGCGGGGCGCTCGGGGTGTTGGAGAGCCCGGCAGCCGCGGTTGCGGCGGAGTGCAGGGCCGCCTCCAGGTGGGGGCGGACCCGTTCGGCCGCACTGGCACAGGCGTCCACCAGGGCGCCCAGGCCCTTGGGAGTCTCAATGACGGCCTCTTCCGTTGTACAGGCGGCCTCCAATTCGGCACAGGCACGGGACAGGCCCACGGCACCCAGTTGCGCGCTGGAAGATTTCAGCGAGTGGGCGGCCCGATGCAGGGTTTCCCGGTCGCCGGTGCTCAGCTGTGAGCGCAACTGCGCGATCTGTTCGTCCAGGGATTCGAGGAATTGCCCCAGGGCCTTGCCGTGCAGGTTCTTGCCCAGGCGTTCGCCAAGCATGCGCAGTTCATCCAGGGCCGAGGGCTTGAAGATACCCTCGGCTCCACCGTCCTTTGTCTCGCTGTCCCCGGTCCCGGTGTCCCCGGTCCCGTTGTCCCCGGGGTTTGTGTCCGCGCCTGGATCAAGGACCGGCGCGGATACCCGGGGCAGCCATTTTTCCAGCAGCTCGTTGAGTTGTTCATTGTTGAACGGCTTGGTCATGAAGTCGTTCATGCCCGCGTCCAGGCAGCGTGAGCGGGTCTCGGGGCTGACGTCAGCGGTGAGGGCGACGATGGGAATCTCGCCGTGGCCCTGGCCGCGAATCGCGCGCGCCGCGCTGATGCCGTCCATGACCGGCATCATGCAGTCCATGAAGATCAGGTCGTAGTCCGCTTCAGAGATGGCCTTGACCGCCAGTTCGCCGTTGACCACCAGGTCCACCGCGCAATCCAGTGATTTCAGATGGGCGGCGATCACCTTGCGATTGATGAGATTGTCTTCCACCACAAGCACACGTCTTGGTCCCGAGACAGGTCGTGCGGACGGGCTGGCCGCACTGTCCTCACCCCGCGACGGTGCCTCGGTGAGCAGGCGCTCGAGCGTTCGACACAGGTGTCGATCACGCGGAGGCTTGCTCAATACCGCGCCGATGCCCGCTTCGCTGCCATAGGCGGGTTGCTCGCCCGGTTCGCCGGGTGTGAGCAGAACAATGTCGAGCCGGGACATCTTCGGCAGGGCACGTATGCGTCGCGCCAGTTCGCCGCCGCTGGTGCCGAGCAGATCGTCATCGATGATGGCGAGACGCACGGGGGACGGGCTGTCCTCGCGCAGGATAGTCAAGGCGTCCATGGCATTGAATGCCGTGCTGACTTCGAACCCGAGCCGGGTCAGCCGCCGTTCCAGGAGCAGGGCGAACTCGGCGTGGTCGTCGACGATCAGCAGGCGCACCCCTTGAAACAGCGGCTGGCGGGCGCCGATGTCCTGGCTGTCCTCGGACCAGCGGGCCACGGGCAGCTCGAAGGTGAAGCGTGAACCGACCCCCGGTTGGCTGACCGCGTGCATATGCCCGCCCATGCGCTCGACGAGCTGGCGGGTGATGTTCAAGCCCAGACCGACGCCATCGTCGGCGGTCTCCGCCTGCGCGGGCCCGGACGGTGCGCTGTCGGCCGGTTTGAGCACCCGGGCGATACGGCCCGGTTCCATGCCGACGCCGGTGTCCTCCACCGAACAGGTCAGCTGCCCCTTGTCGTTCTCGCCGCCGGGGCGGTAGTCCACCTGGATGCGGATGGTGCCCGAGTCGGTGAATTTGATGGCGTTGCTGATCAGGTTGTCGAGCACCTGGCGTATGCGGCGGTCATTGCCGAGCAGGCGGGGGCGGGCCGGGTCGGCCACATCGATCAATACCTCGATGCCCTTGCGGCGGGCACGCCCGAGCCAGCCCGCGGCGACCTCTTCGACCAGTTCGTTGATATCCAGCGGTTCGGGTTCAAGGTCCAGTTCCCCCGCCTGGATGCGGGAGAAGTCGAGCATGTTGTTGACGATGCCCAACAGGGTCTCGCTGGATTGCCGGGCATCGTGGGCGATGCGTTCCTGGCGTGCGTTGAGGTTGCAGCGCAGGAGCAGGTCGATGGTGCCCAGCACACCGTTCAGGGGGGTGCGTATCTCGTGGGAGAGACGTGAGAGGAACTCATCGCCGCCGCCGGTTTCATGACCAGGCCGCGGTTCCTGTGTGCTCTGTTGTGGGGGCTGCGTCATGTCCTTGTCTGCTCCAGGCCACGAGGCTTCCCGGGATGGGGGCTCGGCCGTGGCCGATGGTGTGGCCGGTGTTGTGTATGGGGCCGGGTGGGTGTGCATGCGGGGGGGCACGCACTTTACCCGGGTTTGTAAGGGACGCCCTGAACGAATCGTGACACGGCGCCTTGGCCCGTCTAATCGCTCATTTCGGCGTTGCGAATCTTCGCAATAGCCCGCTATTACGCTCAATTCGCGCCTTGAACTGAACGTGTTATCCGAACCCATTCGCTCGCGCCAGATTCATTCAGAGCTTCCCAGGGGAAGCTGATCATGGGGCGGCGCCGGGGATCTGATTCCGATCAGGGCCGGGCTCAGATCAGGTCGAACAGGGTCATGCCCTGGATCTTCACGAAGGACTGCTGGGAAGCCTGTAGGGCAAGCACCTGTTGGCTCAGTTGCGTCGCCAGCTCCGTGATGTCCGCATCCTCGATTCCGGACAAGGTGGTTCGCAGTTGCAGGTCCAGGGCCGAATTGGCCTCTTCTCGGTGGTCCAGGGTGGCCAGTCGCGCGCCGACATCGGTGCGTACGGCGTCTATGCCCTCGAGGCCCCGGTCCAGGGATTCGATGGCCTGGTTGAGCTGGTTGGACAGCGCTCCCCGTGATCGTTCACTGCCATCGAAGGCCGCGAGGCTGTCGGCCAGGGTGTCGAGGGTGGCGAACAGATCCTGCCGGCCGCTGGGCTCGAAGTGGAAGCGATCGCCATTCTCCCCGCCCGCTGAGAGGCTGGTGCGCAGGCCCGCGAAGCGGATGTCGCCATCCGCGCTGTAGGCACCGCCGCCCGCCACGGCGCCGCTGTCATCGAGCACCACGTAGCCGTCGGTCTCCACGCCCAGTTCGCGGTCGATGCTGGTGCCACCGGCCGGGTTGAGATTGGCGCCGAACAGCCCGGTCACGGTGTCGTTGTCCGACGTGGCGCCGGTGAGATGCTCACGCACCGCGATGGGTCCTCCACCCGGTGCATCGTTGTACAGGTAGAGCACACCGTCTGAGACTGAGGCGGACACCCCGGTCAGGGTGCTCTGGGCGCTGATGTTGGTGGCGATGTCATCGAGGGTGCGGGTGTCGGATTCGCCGATGGTGTCCACGGTCACACCGTTGATTTCCAGTTGGTAGCTGAGCGTGTCGTCGGCGCCGTTGTCGTTGAAATTCAGATGGGTGACATCGATGGGCGTGCGGTCCGCCAGGTGCAAGGTGTAGCTGGCCTGTGGGTCGAAGGCGCCGCGGTCGGCAACCTCTCCGGGGGCCATCACGGCGGTGCCGCTGTTGGCCGCGTCCGCCTGCACGCTGAAGTCGCCGTTGCCGTTGCGCAGGTTCTGGAAGACCTCGAAGCCCGGGTCCGCCATGGCGACCATCTGGCCCTCGCCGATGTTGACCATGCGTTGGTCCTGGCTGCCGTGGTAGCTGACCTGGCCGTTGCCGTCGGCGCTGAACGGCTGGGCGCCGTCGGCGTAGCCGGCGAACAGGTAGCGGCCATCCATGTCGCGCCCGTTCGCCACGGACACCAGTTCGTCGATGCTCTGGCGGATCAGGTCCGCGCGTTGGTTGAGACTGACCTCGTCGTACACGGCATTGTTGGACGAGACGGCGATCTCGCGCGCCTGGTTGAGGATGTTGGTGACCGAGTTCAGGGCCTCCTCCTCCAGGGACAGATTGCCGCGCGCGTGACTGATGTTCGCGTCCTGGGCACTGAGTTCCTGCAGGCGGGTGTTGATGCGCTGCGCCGCGGCCGCGCCCAGGGGGTCTTCGGCGGCGGTCGAGAAGCGTTTGCCGGTGGACAGCTGGGTTTGGGTGCGCAGGGTATCCGCCTGCTTGTCCAGCATGTTGGCGACACCGGTGCGATAAAGATCAGCGGTGGATACGCGCATGGCGGTCTCCGGGTGTGTCGGTCGGGCCCCGGGTGGGGGCATCTTCGCTGTGAGGGAGCGGGGTCATCGCGCCACCACCTGCAACAGCGTGTTGAACAGATCGTCCGCCGCGGAAATCACCTGAGCGGATGCGCGGTAGGCCTGCTGGAACTTGATGAGATTGGCTGCCTCCTCATCCAGGTTCACGCCACTGACGCCTTCGCGCAGGGTCTCCACCTGGCTGACCATGTTGCCGAATGTCTGGGCGCTGGCCTCGCTGCTCTGGGTTTTGATCGCGACCCGCGACATGAGACCGGTATAGCCCTCGTCGATGCTGGTCTCGCCGCCGTCCAGCAGGCCGCCGGAGAGCAGTTCGCCAAGCTTCAGTGCGTTGCGGTTGTCACCGCTGCCGTCGCCGTTGTGGCGCAGGATCAGTTCATCGCCATCGACGGGTTGGCCTTCGAGGGTGATGGACAGGGAGCCGTCGAGCAGGCTGATGGTCTTGCCACCTGCATCGCTCGCGGGGTCGTAATCGATGGGGCTCTCGCCAAAGGGATCCGGCACCAGCGTGAACTGGTTGACGCTGGCATCGAAGGTCAGGGCGAGGTCGCCGCTGACCGGGGCCGCGTTCAGGGGCAGGTTTTCGCTCGAGGTCACATCCAGGGCGGCGATGGTCGCAGTGCCCGAGTTGTCCGGGTTGACACTGGCGAGCACGGGGGCCGCCGCCGCGATCCCGTAAGGGTCCGAGAGGGTGACGCCGATATCGCGCGCGGCGTTGCCGACCGGTTGGATGAGGAAGCTGTCACCGGCGGCGGCACCGGCACTGATGTCGATCTGGAATCCATCGATGACGTCCGTGGTGAAGCTCGCGGCTCCGCCGGTATCGATGGCGAAGGTCTGGCCGTCGCTGAGGCGGGTCAGGGTGTAGGCATCGGCTCCGTCCACGGAGCTGAGGCGGTATTCGCTGGTGGTCAGGCCGCCGCCGTCGGCGATCGATGCGCTGACGACGCCAGAGCCGGTGTTGCTGGTGGCCGCCATCAGGCCCGGTTCCTGGACGCTGAACAGGTCGGCTCCCTCATTGCCGTACAGGTCCAGGCCCAGGTGTTGCTGGGCATTGACCTCGTGGCCCAGGGCCGTGGCCAGGCGGTTCAGTTCATCGCGGGCGGGCTCGAGCACATCATCACGGAATTGCAGCAGGCCACCGAGCGCGCCGTCGTTGAGTTTCGAGCTGATATCGCTGCCGTCGCGGTTCACGACCAGAAGGCGATCAGGATGTGCGGGGTCCTGGGCGGTGCTCAGCTCGCTCGCGCGGGTGCCTTGAACGAGGGATTCGCCGCTCAGGCTGTAGATGTCCAGGTCGCCGTTGGAGCGGGTCAGGGTCTGGATGCCGATCGCTCCGGACAGGTCGTTGACCGCCTGGTCGCGTTGGTCAAGCAGTGTGTTGGGGGCCTGGCCCGAGGCGCTGGCCAGGGCGATCTGTTCATTCAGTTCGGCGATGGATGCGCTCAGTTCGTTGACGTTGCGCACCGTGTCCTCGATACGTGCGCTGGTTTCGCTGTTGAGGCTGGTGAGTTCACCGTCGAGGGTGTTGAAGGTGGAGGCGAGGCGCTGGGCTTCACCGATCAGCACCTGGCGCTCGGCGATGGTCGTCGGCGAGGCGCTGACACCCTCCACGGCGGAGCTGAAATTGTTCAGGTAGCCGGACAGGCTGGTGGAGGCATCGGACAGCAGATTGTCCACCCGTGCGCTGAGCGCGTGCTGGGTCTCGGCCAGGGACGATTCGGCGCTGACCCGGTTCAGCTCCTGGGTGAGGTAGCTGTCATGGAATCGGGAGGTGCCGAGAATATTGACACCCAGGCCCAGCTCGCTGGACAGACCGACACTGCCCGCGCTGGCGGCCTGATCGGTGCGCTGGCGGCTGTAGCCGTCGGTGCCGACATTGGCGATGTTGTTGCTGGTGGTGTTGAGCGAGCGCTGCGCGGCCATCAATCCGCTCAGGCCCATGCCCACCGTGTTGTAGCTGGCCATGGTTCATGAATCTCTGTGTTCAGAGCGTGATATTCACGAACCGTGCCATTCCCGGTTTTCCGACGAGGTCCCCTGACCACTGTCCGCCCTCAGTGCACTGGCCCGGGTCTGCTCAACGGCATCGCGGAAGCGTTCGCTGTTGAGCAGGGCACCGATCTTCTCCGCGTACTGGGGATCGGTCGCATAACCCCCGGATTGCAGGCCTTGCAGGTATCCCGAGGCGGATCCGGCATGGGCCAGGGCGTCGGTGTAACGGTCCTGGCCCTGGATCACGCGGGCGTAATCACGCAGGCAGGCCTCGAAGGAGTCATAGGCGCGGAAATCGGCGCGTTGACGGCGTGGCAGGCCGTCAACGACTTCGAAGGTGGATTTATTGACACGGTCTCCGTCCCAGCTGGAACCGGCCTTGATACCGAACAGGTTGTGGCTGGACTGACCATCCGCCTTTTCCGGAATGTGTCGGCCCCAGCCGGTTTCGTGGGCCGCCTGGGCAACCAGCACCTCGGGGGCCACGCCCAGCCGGGAGGCGGCGGCCCGGGCCGCGGGCATCAGTTCGCGTACGAAATCGGCGGGCGATGTAAAGCGTCGGTCGGTGTCTGAGGTCGAGGCCGGGGCGTCGGGTCTTTTGACGGTCTCCGCCGGGTGCGACCCGGCCGTGGAGTTGACCGACGCGCCGGCGAAAAGCGGCGGCAGCGGTTGGCGGTTGATCAGGGGGTCGACCGTGGGTTGCGCGCCGTCCCCTTCGGGGCGGATACCCGCCATGGGTGCCAACTGGTTCTTCAATGCCTTGGCGAAGCCCAGGCGATCGCCGCCCGCCAGGTGCAGGGCGAGCTGGGCGTCATACATCTGCTGGTGGGTCTCGACGGCGTTGCTGGAAAACAGACCGTCCGCCAGGCTGGCCTCACGCATGGACTTGAGGACCATGTTGAGGAACATGCCCTCGAACTGCTTGGCCACCTCGTCCAGGGCCTTGCTGGGATCCTCGCGCGATTGCTTGCGCACATGATCCAGGCCGGACAGGTCGGTGTAGGCGTCGGACGGGTTGATGGTGTTCATCAGAGGGTGTCGCCGGTCAGCGGCGCTCTACGCGGGAGGTGTCGTCCGCCGCCATGGGCGAATGACGCTCCAGGGTCTGGAGGCGTTGGGCCAGGACCTCGGCTACGGGGCGTATCCAGACCTCTTCGCCGGTGGCCCGGGTATGGGCTTCGGCCGCCGCGCGCGCCGCCTTGCCGGTGGTGTAGTGGCCACGGACCACGGCATACCAGAGTGTGTCGCCGCGCTTGAGGCGTAGCAGTTCCGCCGGGGCATCGGCCAGCGTATCGGCAATCTGGTCGTCGAAGTAGCGGGTCGGGCGATCCGCCCCCTTGGAGGTGATCAACTGCAGGGTGTAGCCCTCACCCGCGCTTTCATCGAGCCAATCCGGGACCGCTGACTGAACGGGGTCGGGGGCCGTGACGGCCGGCACGGGCGTCAGCACGGGGGCCATGGCGGGCGCTTGCGGCGCCGCGGGCGCCTGGGGGCTTGCCGGGGCCGACGGGCTGAGCGGAGCTGACGGGCTGAGTGGCTTCGGGGGACGGGGCGCGGTCGCGGGGGTGCGCGCCAGCGCTGCGATCCGGGGCTGTGCCGTGGACGACCATGCGGTGCCGGGGGTGACCGGCGGGACCGGTTCGACGGGGCGGCTGTCTGCATTGCGTTTCAGGTTCGCGTCGAGGTCGGCGACCCCGTCCGTTCCGAGCCGTGGCGTACCCGTGCGCACGGCCCGTGCGGCGTCATCGGCGGCCAGGGCGGCAAGGGTTTCCGACAGGGCCTCGTGTTCCGAAACCGGCGTTTCGGCTTCGTTACCGGCTGCGCTGGGCGCCTTGTCTACGCTGCCGTCGGTGTAGTCGGCGTGCGATGGGGCCGTCGGCTCGTCAGAGGTGTCCGCTGCCTGGGCGGCGGGCACGGCCGAGGTGTCCCGGGTGGTCGGGGTCGGGGCGGAGCTCACTTCCGGCAGGTCCATGAGGGTCGTAAGCGGTGCGGCGGGGGCAGCGGTGTCAGAGACCGCCGCGGTGCCGATCGGGGCGGTACTGACCTGGGCGGTACTGACCTGGGCGATACTGGCCTGGGCGGATCGGGCCTCGGTGATGGAGCGCTGCCGGTCCAGGGCGACCAGGCTGAGGCCCTGCACACCGGTGACCACAACCAGGCCCAGGATCAGGCTGGTCATCAGGCTGGGCATCAGGCCCGCCGACGGCTTGGACTTGGGGCCCACCGTGCGCGCCGTCCGGCCCCC
This sequence comes from Gammaproteobacteria bacterium, assembly GCA_049604295.1. GTDB lineage: Bacteria > Pseudomonadota > Gammaproteobacteria > JACKNK01 > JACKNK01 > JBMYTL01. Next base: position 49,055 of record JBMYTL010000011.1, on the reverse strand, counting down.
GCTCGGGGTTCCGGTGGGGGGCGCTGTCGTGTTCAGTTTGGCCGCGATGTTCGCGGTGGCCACGCTCATGGGGTCACTCCGGGGTGCGCAGGGTGAGAGGTATCAGGGTTCAGATGACGATCAACTCGGCACGCAGGGCGCCGGCGGCCTTGAGGGCCTCGAGGATGGCAATCAGGTCGGTGGGCGTGGCTCCCACGCGGTTGATGGCCTTGACGATGTCGTCCAGGGAGACGCCGGGGTCAAAGACGAAGGCCGGTTTCTTCTCCTCGTCGATGGCCACGTTCTGCTGGTTCACCTGCACGGTGTTGCCGCCGGACAGGGGGCCGGGCTGACTGACCTGGGGGGTGTTCTGCACGGTGACCGTGAGGTTGCCGTGGGACACGGCCGTGGCGGTGATGGTGACGTGGTTGCCGATGACCACGGTGCCGGTACGCGAGTTGACGATGACGCGCGCCGCCACCTCGCCGGGGGTCAGTTCCAGGTTTTCCAGTTCGGCCACGAAGCTGACGCGCGCGCCGGGCTTTTGTGGAGCCCGCACGGCAACGGAGCCGGCATCGCGGGCGCTGGCCGCGCCGTCGCCGAACTTTTCGTTGACCGCATCGACGATGCGCTTGGCCGTGGTGAAGTCTGCGCTGTGCAGGTCGAGCACGATGTCCCCGGGGGCGCTGAAGGGGGAGTCCACCTCCACCTCCACCGTGGCGCCGTTGGGTATGCGTCCGGCGGTGGGGATATTGACGCTGATGCTGTTGCCGTTGGCGGTCTTGACGCCTATGCCGCCGACCAGAAGATCACCCTGGGCGACGGCGTAGATCTCGCCATCGACACCACGCAGGGGGGCGACCAGCAGCGTGCCGCCCTTGAGGCTGCTGGCATTGCCGATGGAGGACACCGAGATGTCGATCTTCTGTCCCTGCTTGGCGAAGGGCGGCAAGGTGGCGTGCAGGGTGACCGCCGCCACGTTCTTGCTGTTCAGGCCGACATTGGCGGGAATGTTGACGCCCAGCTTGTGCAGCATGCTGCGCAGGCTCTGGGAGGTGTAGGGCGCGGAGTTGGTGGAGTCACCGGTGCCGTTCAGGCCGACGATGAGGCCGTAGCCGACCAACTGGTTGTCGCGGACGCCCTGGATGCTGGTCAGGTCCTTGATGCGCTCGGCCTGGGCGCCGCCCACCAGCACGAGGCAGGCGAGGGCGGCAGCGGCGAGGCGACGGGAGATGTGGGTCAGAGTGCTCATCATGCACCTCAGAACGGGAAGATGATGCTGGTGAAGAAGCGGGCCAGCCAGCCGACCTTGGCCGCGTCGGCCTCGGGGCCCTCGCCGCCGTAGTCGATCAGGACATTGGCGATGCGGGTGGAATCGACGCTGTTGTCCGGGCCGATATCGGCGGGGCGGACGATGCCCTCGATGCGCACGTACTCGTGGCCCTGGTTGATGCCCACCAGCTTCTCGCCGCGCACGACCAGGTTGCCGTTGGGCTGAACCTCGGCCACGGTCACGGTGATGGTGCCCTGCAACTGGTTGGACTGGGCGGTGTCACCCGCGCCGCTGGTGGAACTGGAGCCGGACAGGGAGGACTCGAGGTTGTCGGTGGGGTTGCTGCCGAATTTGAAGGGGCGGCCCAACAACAGGGGGTTGGTGATGCTCACGTCGCTGTTGCGCGAGGCGTCCACCGAGGCGGATTTCGAGGCATTGGTCTTCTCGACCAGGTTGATGGTGAGCAGATCCCCCACATAGGAGGCACGGGTGTCCTCGAACAGGATCAGGTTGCGACGGCCCGCGGTGAACAGCGACCCGGTGCGTTTGGTGACCGGCTGCGCGCTCGGCTGCGGCACCGGAACCGGGGCGTAGTCGGGATTGCGCACCGGCGCGGATTTGCAGCCCCCCAGGGCCAACAGGGCCAGGGGCAGCAGGATCGCGGCTAGGGGGTGGGCCAGAGAGCGTGTCTTGGTGTTCATGGTTGCGGGCCTTCGTGTGCTGGGGGCGTCAGACGCCCTACAGGGACTGGGTGAGGCGCTGGAGCATCTGATCGGTGGTGGAGACGGACTTGGAGTTCACCTCGTAGGCCCGCTGCGTTTCGATCATGTTCACCAGTTCCTCGACGATGTTGACGTTGGAGCTTTCCAAGGTCGCCTGGTTGAGCTTCCCCAAACCTCCAGCATTTGGCGTGCCAACCTGGGCCGCACCACTGGCCGCGGAGGGCAGATAGAGGTTTTCACCCACCGGCTGCAGGCCGCCGGGGTTCACGAAATCGGCGATTTCGATGGTGCCGATGTTCACCGGTTCGGTGCCGCCCGCCTGCACGACACTGACGGTGCCGTCGGCGCCGATGGTGATGCTCTCGGTGTTCGGCGGGACCGTGATACCCGGTTCCAGGCGCATGCCGGAGGAGTCGACGATCTCGCCGCCGTCATTGATCTGGAAGGCGCCGGTACGGGTGTATGCGAGGCTGCCGTCGGGACGCAGGATCTGGAAGAAACCGCGTCCGTTGATGCTCAGGTCCAGGGGGTTGTCGGTCTGTAACACGTTGCCCTGGCTGAATATTTTCTCGGTGGCTACGGTGCGCACGCCGGTGCCGAGCATCAGGCCGGAGGGCAGGTTGGCATCCTCCGCGGTGGCGGCACCCACCTGGCGTACGTTCTGGTAGAGGAGGTCTTCGAACACCGCCCGGCTGCGTTTGAAACCGGTGGTGTTGACGTTGGCCAGGTTGTTGGCGATGACCTGCATGCGCGTCTGTTGAGCGTCGAGGCCGGTCTTGGAGACCCAAAGTGCGGGGTTCATGGTTCTGACTCCTGTTGCCGATCAGATGATGCTGATGGCGATGTTTTTTTTGACGGGTGTTGGAAATCCGGACGGGTGGGGTGTCAGCCCAGGCTCAGCAGTTTGGCGTCGGCCTGGTCGTTCTCCTGGGCGGTCTTCATGCCGCGGACCTGCAATTCGTAGGTCCGGGCCAGATCGATCATGGTGACCATGGCTTCCACGGCACTGAGATTGCTCGACTCCAGGCTGCCCGGTGACAGGCGCACTCCGGCGTCGGCCTCCAGGGGTTCGCCATTGGTGGTACGGAACAGGCCGTCCGGGCTCTTCTTGATTTCCTCGGGGGCCGCATCGACCAGTTTCAGCCGCTCCACCTGGGCGATGTTCTCGGCGTCCTCTCCCACGGCGACGATGCTGACGGTGCCGTCCTCGCCGATGTTGATGGACGCCGATGGCGGTATGGCGATGGGGCCGTTGTCGCCCAGGACCGGGTGACCGGCACCGGTGGTCAGCAGCCCCCCGCTACCCACGCGCAGGTTGCCCGCGCGGGTGTAGGCCTCGCTGCCGTCGGGACCCTGCACGGCCAGCCAGCCTTCGCCGACGATGGCCACGTCCAGGGGGTTGCCCGTGGCATTGATCGAGCCCGAGTCTCGTTTGCTCGAGATGCCTTCCACGACGTTGTAGATGCGGCTGTCCTGGGCACTGCCATCGATGAACACACTGCGGAAATCCACCTGGTCGGCCCGGAATCCGGGCGTGTTGATGTTCGCCAGGTTGTGGCTGTTGACCGCCTGCGCCAACTGGGTGTGTTTGGCACCGGTCATGGAGAGGTAGATTGATTTGTCCATGGTCGTGACTCAGTGGGTGTTCGGTTCAGGTCGTGAGGGCTTCACGGCGCGCTTGGGTGCAAGGGGGCGGCGCTGGCTCAACCCATGTTCAGCAGGGTCTGGGTCAGGGTGTCCGCGGCGCTGATGGACTGGGCGTTGGCCTGGAACATGCGCTGGGCGGAGATCAGGTTGACCAGTTCGGCGCTGAGCTCGACGTTGGATTCCTCCAGGGCACCCGCGCTGATGTCGCCGAAGCGACCGGTATTGGCGGCGCCCAGGGTGGCCACGCCCGAATCGACCGTTTCGATCCAGGAGTTCTCGCCGACCCGCTGCAGGCCGTCGGGGTTGGCGAAATCGGCGAGTACGACCTGGCCCTGGGTGCGGGTTTCACCGTTGGAGTAACGGGCATTGACCATGCCGTCCTGATCGACGGAGATCCCGGTCAACTGGCCGCTCGTGTAACCGTCCTGCTCCAGGGCATGGATGGAGAAGCTGCCGTCGAACTGGGTGCTGTCACCCAGGTCGATTTCCAGGTTCAGGTCGTCGGCGCCGTTGCCCAGGGCAATGGGGCCCTTGGCTACCAGGCCATCGGCGGGCGCGGTCAGGTTGCCGGCGGAGTCGAAGGTCAGGGGTGTGGCGGTACCGGCCTCGGTGCCATCGACCGCAAGGTGGTAATCCCATTCGCCAGCGGCGGTCTTGCGGAAATACTGGGTGGCGGTGTGCTCGACACCCAGGGAGTCGAACACGCTGATCACGGATGAATGGTTGTAGGAGTCGGCGTCGGCGGGATCGAAGGCGGCGGTGGGAATGTCGGCGCCCGCTTCCAGGTTGATGCCCGTGGTGATGTTGGCACTGGCCTGGGGGGCCAGTTCACTGTCGTCGATGCGCATATCGGTGATGGACTCGCTGCGGCTGCCATCGGGGCCGGTGACGAAGCTGCTCAGACGCTGGCCGGCGGGGTTGACCACGTAGCCCTGGGCATCGGCGGAGAACTGGCCCGCGCGGGTGTACATGACGTCGCCGCTGCCGGTATCGACGGTCCGGAAGAACCCGTTGCCGCCGATGGCGAGGTCGAGGGGGTTTTCGGTGCTGGTCAGTGAGCCCTGGCTGAAACTCTGCGCGACGGACGCAACACGCACGCCGGCGGTGTCGTTGTTGGCGGAGGAAATCGCGCCGGAGGTGACCAGGTCACTGAACTGCGCGTAGCTGGACTTGAAGCCCGTGGTGTTGCTGTTGGCGATGTTCTCGGAGGTCACGTTGAGGTTCTTGCGTGCGGCCTCGAGGCCCGAAATGGCGATCTGAAAGGTCATGGTCTGTACTCGCGTGGGAAGACGGTTGATAACGGGGTCGGGGGGAGCGCCGCGGGTCAGCGCAACTGCTCGATGGCGGACGCGGTGATACGGGAGCCGCCCTCGAGGTTGAGGGTCAGGCCTTCGTCGCCGGTGCCCATGGAGACGCTCTCCACCCGCTGCGCGATCTGGGTCGGCAGGGCGGTGGTGGTGTCACCGGACAGGGCCTGGGCCTGGATGTGGTAAATGCCGGGGCTGGCCTGGTAGCCGTCCTCGTCCATGCCGTCCCAGCTGAAGTTCTGGCGGTCGCCGGGGATGCCGGACAGGGTCTGGGTGTGCACGGTCTCGCCGCTGGCATCGAGAATGCTGAGCGTGGCCGAGCGCGCATCGGCGGGCATTTCGAAACTGCCCTCGATGGAGCCGTTCTCGCCCAGGCTGGCGCTGCTCGCGGTGGACAGCACCGTGCGCCCCACGAGGCTGGATGCCTGCAGGGCCTGGCTGGATTGCAGCGACGTGGCGAGGGATTCCACGGACTGCTGAAGCCCCTGGATGCCGCTCACCGAGGCGAACTGCGCCATCTGGCCGAGGAACTCACCGGTGTCGCCGGGGTTCATGGGGTCCTGGGCCTTCAACTGCTCGGTCATGAGCTTGAGAAAATCCTCCTGGTCCAGGTTGCCGCTGCTACTGGCCGGGGCCGCGCTGGCGGAGGAGGGGGCGAGGGCACTGAGGCCCTGGTTCGAAAAGTCGGTGATGGTGCTCATGGTCAGTTACCCAGTTCGATGGTTTTCATCATCAGATCCTTCGCCGTCTTCATGACCTCGACGTTGTTCTGATACGCGCGCGAGGCGGCGATGAGGTTGGACATCTCCTCCACCGTGTTGACGTTGGTGTTGACGATGTAGCCCTGTTCGTCGGCCATGGGGTGGCCGGGTCGGTACTCCTTGGTCAGCTCCCGTTGGCTCTCGACGATGTCGCTGACGCGTACCCCGGTGGCCTCGGTGCTGAAGCCGTCGCTCTGGAGCATGGCTTTGAACACCGGCTGGCGTGCCCGGTAGGTCGTCTCCTCACTGGTGCCCACGCTCTCCGCGTTGGCAAGGTTGGATGCGGTGACGTTGAGGCGGATGTTCTGGGCCGCCATGGCGGACCCGGAAATGCCGAAGATGTTGTCGATGGACATGCTTACTCCCTACCCATGGCGCGGATCAGGCCCTGCACCCGGGATTTCATGAAGGTGAGGTCGGCCACGTAGCGGGTCGCGTTCTCGGCGAACTCGGCCTTCTCGACGTGGGATTCAACGGTGTTGCCATCGGCCGCCTCCTGGGTGGGGACGCGATAGCCGGCGTTGGCCTGGGCGCCACCGTCCACCTGGCCGGTGGCGATGTGACCGTGGTGGGAGGTGCGCATGCCCAGGCTCTCGGAGGCTTGGCTCATGGCGGCCTTGAAGTCGATGTCGCGCGCCTTGAAGTTCGGCGTCTCGACGTTGGCGATGTTGTTCGCCAGCAGTTCGGTGCGTTGGGCACGGACCTGCAGCGACCGGATCTGGGTGCCCAGGACGGATTCGAACATGCTCATGTGATGGCCTCTTTGTTCGGGTCGGGGTGTCCGGGCTCAGGCACCGGACGCGGTTGGGTAACGCTGTATGCAGGCTCCGTGCCATGGCTTGAAAACCCTGTAGTGACGGGCTTTGTGCGTGTTTTGACAGGGCCGTGGCCAATGTGGCGGTGGGTGCGCTGATGTGCTGTTGGAAAGATTGACGTTGTCGCGATCGGGGTCGCCGCGGCCCTGGGATCGGGGGGGCGTGACGGGGAGGGGGGAGCACGGCGTGTACGGTGTTCTAACGGGCTTGGTTGGCCTCTGGCGGGCTTCTGGGCGGGTCTTTGGATGACGGTTTGGCACGTGCCATGCATCAGGACGGCTAACTCCCGCTTTCGAAGAACACCGCCATGACCGTCACCACCGCCCACCACCCTGGAAACCATCACGCATACCCGCCAGGCCATCCGCTCCCGCTATCGCGTCAAGCCCAGCGGTCGGTTTGGCCCCGTCCAGCCCGGCGAAACCGGACCCTGCGGGCCCTGGGACTGTTGTTACCCTCGCTGTTTCTGGCCTTCTCGGCCCTGGCGGACGACGCCCGCCAGGATCTGGGGGTGCTGTATGACCTGGCCCGCGACTTTGCCTACGAGCAGGCCGAGCAGTTGCAGGCCGAACGGGTGGAGGTAAAGGTGTCGCCCCTGGACCGCCGTCTGAATCTGGCCCTGTGCACGGAGGGTCTGGAGCCTTTCAAACCCTCAGGGTCCCGTTTCCCCGGGCGCGCCAGCGTGGGAATCCGCTGCTTGGGGCCGTCCCACTGGTCCGTTTACGTGTCAGTGAACATGGCCCTGTATCGCGAGGTGGTCGTGGCGGCGGATTTTCTGGCGCGCGGAGACATCGTCTCAAGTGACGACCTGGAGACCCGCACCATTGACGTTGGGCGCCTGCGTGCGGGCTATTTCACTGATCCGGAGGAAGCCCAGGGCTTGTTGCTCACGCGCGCCGTCAAGCCCGGCAAGGCCCTGACGCCCTCGATGTTGCGCAAGCGCAAGCTGGTCAAACGTGGTGACCGGGTCACGCTGATCGCACAGGCGGGTGGCCTTTCGGTCAGTTCCCAGGGCAAGGCCAAGCAAAGCGGCGCCCGTGGCGACCGCATCGTGGTGACCAACCTGAACTCCAAGAAAGAGGTGGAGGGGGTGGTGATCAAGGCCGGCGCCGTGCGCGTGGACCTCTAACCGCCCTTCTACCGCGGATGCCGATCCCCGCCGGGTTGGTGGACGCGACGCGGCCCGTGCTGCGACCATGGACCCTCTTCCCCGCCTGGCGTTAATTCGTGCTAATGCTCCCACCGCGCGTGCCGATGGGTTGGGTATGACACGGGAGGTAATCCAATGGCTATCAACACAATCGGGCGCGGTGTTCCGCCGCCCCCACAGGGACGCAAGTCCGATGCGTCGCGACCCGATGGGGCTGGCGCGGAGGTGTCCGCGCGTTCCAAACCTGAAGCATCCACTGCCGCTAACGGGGGGGCTGGTATGAGCGCGTCATCGTTGCAAGGCGCCACCGCGCCCACGGGAGGCTCCACCGTGATGGTGGACAAGGCACGGGTGGAAGCCCTGGCCGCGGCCATCGCCGATGGCAGCTACAAGGTCGAGCCGGAACAAGTGGCACGCGCCATGCTCGATTTCGAAGCCCGCCTGGGGGGTGCCGGAGATGAAGGAGACTGATCGTGAACGTCAACCCTGAACCCATGCGTGTGCTTCTGGGGCGCGCCCTGAGCGTGGTCGATCGTATGCAGCGCCTGCTTGCCGATGAATATCAGGCCCTGAGCAAGGCCGATTCGGAAGGTCTGGTGCGCATCGCCGCCGCCAAGCAGAAGGCGATGGCGGAGCTCGATGAGGCGCATGGGCAGATCGATAACCTGCTGGCCCACTGGGCACTGCCCGGCGGTGCGGAAGGGATGAAGCACGTGCTGGAACAGTGCCGGATGCACGCCGCGCCTGAGGTGGTTGCCGAGGGGCGGGACCTGCCGTCTCTGTGGAAGCGGTTGGCGAAATCACTGGCGGAGGTGCGCCGCCTGAACGGAATCAACGGTTCCATCATCGCCGAGTCTGATCGACGCTTGCGTGATCTGCTGGGCACGGTTCGCGGTCAGCGCGAGATGAGTCTGTACGGCCAGGACGGTCGCAGCAGTTTCCACGGTGGCGGTCGCGATCTGGCCACGCTGTAAGGCCAACGCCGACGCCCTGTCGGCCCCATGAAGTGCCTGACTATCGGTTCATCGTCATGCGTCGCTACGCCTTTCGGCTCGATATTTCCGCGGATAATCTGCTGCGCTATTACCGCGGCCAGGCTGGCACGGTCAGCGTGCGCAGTTTCGACGGCACCCGTTTGAGTTTCCCCGCCCAGCGCCTGCGCCCCCATGCCCGCCATGACGGGGTCCATGGGCGGTTCGAGCTCACCGCCGACAAGGACGGCCGCTTCGTAGACCTGGTTCGCGTCTCGGTCTGAGTGGCTGGCCGCCCGGCCATTGCCAGGCCCGTATGCGCGGGCCCCGTTTCATCCGCGTCTCACCCCGTGGGGTACCTGCGCGCGGCCCGTCTCAGTCGTCGCCTTCGGATTGTTCGGAGGATGCTGTGTCGCTGACGCCCGACGCCTGTTCCAGGTCGGCGTGGTAGACCACCTGGTTGCGGCCGCCGAGCTTGGCTTCCTTCATGGCCCGCGTGGCCTTGTTGACCAGATCCAGCGCGTCGTCTCCATCCTGGGGGAATTGCGCGATTCCTATGCTGAGCTTGATGTTCAGGGAGTTGCCATCGACTTCGATCGGGGCCCCGGTGGTCTCGAGGATGCGTTCCACCGCCCTGGGGGTGTTTTCGAAGGCGTTGTGCAGGTCGGTCAGGACCAGGATGAATTCATCCCCGCCCCGGCCGGGGTGCTGGTTGGGGTCAGCGCCTTCCATGGGCCGCGAAAGAATGTCGCTGTGGCGCAGCAGGTGATCGAGGCGTTGGGCGAGTTCGCGCAACACGGTGTCGCCGACCTCGTGACCGTACAGTTCGTTGATGCGCCGGAAGTGATCGACGTTGACGCACAACACGGCGGTCTCGCGTTGGCGCCGGCGGGAGGACTGCAACACCTGGGCGAGTTGCAACAGGCCCACACGGCGGTTGACCCAGCCCGTCAGGGGGTCGGCATAGAGCATGGTGTAAAGAGCGTCGCGCGCCGACAGACGCTCGGTGATGTCGAACACCAGGGCGATGATCTCGTTGTCCACGCTTGGATGCAGGCGGATCTCGAAGGAGCGCAGTGTTTCGCCGACCATGGTCTGGTATTGGAACTGCTGGTCCATCCCCGTTTCGATGGCACGGCGGATATCCGTTTTAAGCGTCTGATCGGTCTCCGCGGGCATCAGCGCGCTGATGGGGTGACCGACCAGGCGGTAGGTCTGCTCCTCCCAGCCGCTGTTCATGGACGTGCTGGCATCGATGACCGTGCCATCCAGGGACAGGCGCAGGGTGAGGTCCGGAGCGGCGTTGGACAGGGCGCGCAGACGGGCGCTGTAGGTCTGTATGTCGCGCATGGACTCGGCCGCGCGCAATTGCCCATGCAGCCGCTGTAACAACCCCATCCAGTTGATGGGCTTGAGTAATACATCGCTGGCGCCCGCGCGGTAGGCCTCGTGGATCATCGACAGGCTGGTGCGCGCGGTGATGATCAAGATGGGCGTGTGCTCGCCGCGGGCGTCCGTGCGGATATGGGTGCAGACCTGCAGCCCGTCGCGTACGGGCATGACCACATCGAGCAGGGCGATGTCGGGTCGGCGCGCGTCGAACAGGTCCATGGCCCTTTGACCGTTGTCCGCCGTCACCACCTCGAACCCCGCCGCCAGCAGGGTCTCGCGCAGCATCTCGCGCACGATCTCGTCGTCGTCGGCGACCAGTACCAGGGGTTTGTCTGTGCTCATGGGACCTGTGGGGCGGTTTCGGTGTGACCGACGGCGTGGGCCGCAAGGGCTGCGCAGGTAAAGTCGGGCCGCTGCAATCTATCAGGAAGCCCGCGCTCTGGGGAAATAGGGCGCGGAGCGTGCACTACAGGCCCATGTCCCGCTCCACCGCGTAGCTCCACCCCAGGGCCTCCAGGAATGCCTCGCTGGTCTGCTCGGTGCTGAGCTCCTGGAAACGGCGATCACCCCCGTCGGCGTTCTCGTAGGCGATCACGCAATCGAGGGCAGCGCCCATGGGACCGGTGCGATTGAGCAGCGCATCATTGACCTCGGCTTCCAGGGGCAGCTCCGCGAGGATGGTCCGCATATCCATGTCGAGGATGGCATCCAGGGCTGAGAACAGGCCCACGGTGAAGTAGATCTCAGGGTTGTCCGCGGCCACGGCGCGGCCGAGGTTTTCGCAGCAGCGGGCGCGCACCAGGGCGGTGGAAATGAGTGCATTGGGTGTGCTGTCGTCGTGATCCATGGCCATGATGGTGATCCAGCGGCGCATGGCCTCAAGGCCCAGGTAGGTGAGGGCTTCGCGCACGGACTCGACCCGGCGGCGCAGCGCGAAGCGGGCGCTGTTGATATAGCGCAGCAGTTTGAAGCTGAGCGTGGCGTTGCGACGCACGATGCGGTCGAGATCGTCGAGGTCCGCCTCCGGATTGCGCAGCTCCGCCAGAAGTTTGAGCAGTGTCAACCGATCACCCGGGGCCTTGCGTCCGGTCACGTTCTCCGGGCGGGCGAAGAAGTACCCCTGGAACAGATCGAAACCCATGGCCTGGTAACGGTGAAACTCGTCCCGGGTCTCGACCTTCTCGGCAAGCAGTTTGACCCCGGGGCGCCCCGACCAGCGTGCCACGTCACGTTCGACCTGGTCGGCGTCCTTGTTCCAGACATCGATCTTCACGATGCGGGCGAAGTCCATCAGGGGTTTCAGATCGTCACGGAATTCGAAGTCGTCGAGGGCGATGGTGAATCCCTGCGCCGTGAGCCGCCGCAGGCCCTCCATCACCGCCGGATCGGGTGTCACGGTTTCCAACACCTCCAGGACCACGCGGTCGGCGGGCAGGGGCAGTGGGGTGGTATCGGTGAGAAACCCGCGGCCGACATTGATGAATGCACCGTGTTCACCGATCACCTGTTCCATGCCGGCCTCCATGAACAGGTTGACCAGGACATTGGAGGTTGCGTAGCCGTCATCGGCCACATCAGCCCGGTCGGCGTCAGCGCCGCGAAACAACAACTCGTAGGCGTAGATGTTCAGGTCGGTATCGAATATGGGCTGGCGGGCCAGCAGCGTGCGGGACGTCATGCGCGGGTCTCGTGGGTTTTGACGGATCTGGGGGCTGCCAAGCAAAGACCTTGCCGGATTCCGTATTCAGCCCGCCACAAACGGGTCGCCCGCGCATATCGGGGGCGCCAACGGGCTTGAGCGATTTCCTCCGCGGCGATGCGTGCACGGACATTTCTGCTCTGTTGGGAAAATTGACGAGTTGCCGGGGATATCCCATGCCGGGTGCGCCGGTTCCCGCCCCACCGCCCGGTGAGTGTCGCCAAACGTCCCGGTACTCGCCGCTCATGTTGCGGATTCAGGCTCTCGGAAACTGCGTGCAATGGTCCGTTGGCCCCGTTGTTACGGGCGATTTTCGTTGTGGGCATGGAAATCGCTTGTGTCAGGAAAAACATCAACCGGTATTCCCCCATGCCCCCATTCCCATCCGTCCCCGACTCGCCGTCGGCTCCCCGCCCACCCTTGCAACTCATGCCGCCCGCGCCCTCACTCATGGGGCGTGCCGAAGGCGCCCAGGGATTGCTCGGTGCTTTCAAGGGCTTGGCCGAAATGCGGTTGCGCCAGATGTTGTCCTCGGCCAACGAACGGGTGATCAGTCCCGAGCGATTCGAGGAGGGCGCCGATGCCACGGCTATCGGGGAAGACGACGCGGCCGAGGGGCTGCTGCGCCTGGGACCGGTGTTCTGCTGGGACGATGCCGAGGCGGTTTGGGAGATCGAGAAGGGCAAGGTGTTCGCCCGCAAGACCCGCAAGGCGACCTTGTCAATCGACATGAACCTGTCGGGCTATCTCGCCAAAGCCGATCAGCTCTACCGGGACGGGGCCGCGGAGGAGGCCCTGGAGGCCTACCAGGGCCTCGAGGGCCGAACGAAGACCCTGGATTTCACCATCATGATAACCCTGGGTAATCTGCGCCTGTTCCGCATGGGCGACGTGAAATCGGCCCACGGGTACTACCAGCGCGCCGTGAAGATGCTCGATGGCAAGCATCTGTATTTCTCCAGCTATGCCCTTCTTCACCAGGCCCTGTGCGCCCATTACCTGGGCGAAGCGGACGCTGCCGCCGCCCTGGCCGCGCGTGCCGTCGATATGACCCCGGACCTCGATGAGGCCCGCTACCAGCTGGCCCAGTACCAGGCCCTGCGTGGTCGCGCCAATGATGCCTTTCATGCGCTCAAGCGACTGGTCACGGAGCGACGCCTGTACGTGGCGAAGGTGTTCAGTGACCCCTGCTTCGCGGACCTGCATGGGCCGCTTCTGGAGTACCTCGATGAGCGGCGCGATGAGGTGCTCGAGGGCCAGCAGGGCCTGTTGGACCTGTCGGCGGAGATCGGGTCCCTGCTGGAGCACGCGGACCTTGACGACCCGGAGGCTGATGCCCTGCGCGAGCAGCTTCAATCCCTGCGCAATTACCTGGGCCATGCCGTCGGCACACGTGCCTACCTGGACGCTCACGCACTCTCTGATCGCGTGGCCGGACGCTTCAGCGGATTTCGCGATGCCGTGGTGGCGTACGCGGGCAAGGTGTCCGAGCGCGATGACGAGGTCCACCAGCAGTGGCGGCGCCTTGAGAACAGTTACCGCGGCAACCTGGTCTCCAAGCAGCGCTGGATCGCCGTCATCTCCCTGATCGCATCCATGGGGGGCTGTACGGCCATCGTGTCCCGATCACAGACACCGGATGCCCTGATCGCCGGCGCCAGCGTGGCCCTCGGTGGAATCATCCTGGGCGGCCTGGTGAGCATTTCCATCCCGCGGTTGTTGGCGCGGCGGGCGGGTCTCAAGGACGTGGCCGCCGAATTGAAGGCCCTCAAGACCCGCGCGCGGGTGTTGGAAAAAGTGCTGAACAAGGTCGATGAACTGCTGGCCATGGGACCGGAGCGCGCCTGAGCGTGACGTTGCATGACCCCTGCGCGGTCATGGGGGCGGCTTGTCGGCTGTGGGCTGGCGGTCGGTTGCCCCGGGGGGCGCCCCCGGGGTAGTGCCCCGGGTAGTGCCCTGAGTAGTGCCCTGAGTAGTGCCCCGGGGGTGACCAAGGGCGGAAAACGGTCCTCATGTTCCCCGGCCCGCGGTCGATAAAAGGGGTAAGCAAACCGACCGGCGCATGGGCCCCTAGCCCACGCACGGTCCGGCCTTCCAGATCAACTAAAGGTGCAACCCAATGGATTTCGCGACGCTAATCGGCCTGATCGGGATCTTCGCGATCTTCGTCGTGTCGATTCTCTTTGGCGACGGCGGGGGAATCATGCTGTTCGTCAACGCGCCGGGCCTGGGTATCGTCATCGGCGGGACCCTCATGGCCACGCTGATCCAGTTCCCCTTCAAGCACGTCATGCTGGCCCTCAAGCACGGCACCAAGGCCTTCCTCGTCAAGAACGACGATCCCCAGTCGCTCATCGGTGATGCCGTGGAGATGGCGCGTATCGCCCGCAAGCAGGGGCTGTTGGCCCTGGAAGAGTACGAGATGTCCAATCCCTTCCTGGAGAAGGGCATACGCCTGGTGGTCGACGGTCACGAGGCCAAGCTGGTGCGCAAGATCCTGGTCACGGAAATGGACCAGAACATCGAGTGGTACGCGCGTGGCGCGAAGATCTTCAAGGCCATGGGGGATGTGTCCCCTGCCATGGGCATGATCGGAACACTCATCGGCCTGGTTCAGATGCTGGCGAACATGTCGGATCCGGCGAGTATCGGTCCGGCCATGGCCGTGGCGCTGTTGACGACCCTCTATGGCGCCGTGATCGCCAACGCCATCGCATTGCCGGTGGGCGAGAAGCTGGTGATCCGCAGTGAGGAGGAAATGGCCAACAAGATGCTGATCCTCGAAGGCGTCGCCGCTATCCAGGAGGGCATCAACCCCATGGTCACCGAGGAGTTGCTCAAGACCTTCCTGTCGCCCTATGCGAAGCCGGCGGCCAGCGACGCGAAAGAGGAATAGCGCTCATGGCCAAGAAAACCAAATGTCCGCCGCCCGGGTCGCCCGCCTGGATGGCGACCTTCGCGGACCTCATGTCCCTGTTGATGTGCTTCTTTGTTCTGCTGCTGTCCTTCGCCCAGATGGACCAGGTCAAGTTCAAGGAGGTCTCCGGGTCCATGCGTAACGCCTTTGGCGATGATCTCAGGTCGCGGGTCCCCGGGACCATGAACATGCGTGGAGACAAGGACTTCGAGAACAACATAGAGGAGGGCAAGGAAGGCAGCGAGGAACAACGCCCTGACCTGCCACCTATCGAGATCGACCTGCTCGCACTGGAGGTAGCCCTGGAGGAGGAACTGCGCTCCGGAATCGTCACCATCGAGGACGGCGGCGGCAAGATCGCCGTGCGTATCGAACAGGTGCAGGCCTTCCCGTCCGGCTCGGCCGATCTGCTCAGCAGCATCGGGCCCACGCTGTCGAAGATCGGCGATGTGATCCGCGCCAGCGATGCCACGGTGCGGGTCGATGGACATACGGACAATGTGCCCATCAAGACGGCGCGTTTCCGTTCCAACTGGGAGCTGTCCGCTGCCCGTGCGGCGACGGTGGTCACCAGTCTGACCCAGGGTGGGGGCATCGATTCCAGCCGCATGGAGATCCGCGGGCACGCGGATACCAAACCCCTGTATCCCAATGACTCCTCCGAGAACCGGGCCCGTAACCGGCGCATCGAAATCGTTCTCGACTATGACCGTGCGCCGGGCGGGAGCGCCGGGGAGAGCGCGCGCAACGAGGGTGAAGCGAAGGCCGCCGCGAACGAACAACCCCAGCCGACCGGCGAAGCAGGCGCGACGCCCGAGGCCGTGCAGGCCACCAATGAACAGGTAGAGACATGAACCACGAATACGAACAACTGAAGCCGGACGACTGCCGTCGGGATTTCTATCGCTTTGATGATGTGCTGCCCCTGGGCTATCGCGTCGTCAACGACGTGGAGGCGGGAATCCTCGAGGCCGGGCGGGAGCCCATCACCACCCGTGGTGACTTACGCCTGAGGGCCATGCTGAGAGCGATCAACGCCGAGGCCCGCTTGGCTCTCGGACACCTGGAAACCCGGGATCCGTTTTCCGCGCGTTATATGAAGACTCTCGAGCGTCGCCTCGAGTTGATCACCGAGGCCCTGTTCAGTCTCGGCTCCGAATCGGGCTTGGACAAACGCCAGCGGGCGGTGAACCTGAGTGCATCGGGGCTTGCCTTCACCACGGGGACCGAGCAGGTGCCGGGTACCTGGCTGGAACTTGAGTTCGATCTGCCCAGCAAAGGCGCGGTTATCCAGACCTACGCCAGGGTCGTGCGTACCAGTGCGCAGCCGGGAGACGAAGAGGATCGTTTCGTGGTCGCCGTCGAGCTTCGCTACGGTGATGAAGCCGACCAGGACCTGGTGGTCGCCTACCTGCTTGAGAGTCAGGCGCGCAGCATCCGCATGGCCCGGGGTGGAGACGCGGTGGGAGAGGGGTGAGCCCGACCCCGACCCAGGGTACGCTTTGCGCACACGCTTGTGTGCCCAATGCGTTGAGCCAGGGGCGTTGAGCCAGGGGCGTTGAGCCAGGGGCGTTGAGCCAGGGGCGTCGGGCCCAGGACACTGAGACAGGGCCATTCAGACAGGGCCATTCAGACAGGGGCCACCCGACGGTATGACTGCGCACGGCAGGCGGGTATCGCCGTCATGGCGCGTGATCCGTGAGCCCCCGGACGACGGATTTGTGCGCCGCTGCCGCCCGGGATTAATCGCGTCAGGCCGGTCGTCAGCCGTCCGCCCGTGTCTTGCCGTTCTGATAGGCGGACTTGAACTGATCCATGCTCACCATCATGCGGCGTAATCCGTCGATGGTCTGGGCATTGAGAATCCCCTTCACCACGCGAACGATCTTGTTGGTCGGGTTGCTGGCACCGACGAAGATCAGGCCACCGGCAAGCTCCGTGGGACGAACCACGGACGAGGAAATCCCCTCGGACAGGTGCTCGGCCAGGGATTCGGCATCGTCGAAACGCATGTGGTCGCTTTGGGTGAGCCGGTCCCGAAGTCCCTCGTAACCGCCCTCCGAGTAGTCGTCGAAGAACTCCTTGAGATACATGGGGCGAAACAGGGTCAGGGCCTGTCGGTCACACTCGTCCAACTCGGCGGTCGCGTTGCTTCGCGGTTCCAGGTCAGGGGTGGTCGCGGGTGGGTCGTCGCCGAGGAACTTTCGTTTCATCTGCTCAATGGCGGACATCATGTACTGCCTGCGTTGCTCGTCAGCCGCCAGGGGGGCGGCGGGAGCGGGTTTGTCCCCGTCGCGTTTGCTGTCCCGGGTCTGCGCGGTGACGGTGTTGCCCGTCAGGTTCAGGGCTTCCACCTGACTGGCAAGCTCCCGGATCATCTCCGGGTCCAGGGTCATGTGGTTTTCCAGGTAGCAGGATTTCTTCGAGGCCAGATTGAGCTTCGTCGCGGCGATCACCGAGTGGGTCAACTCGATGACCTCTTCCGCCGAGAGGGACTCACGTTCATCGCGCTCTATGCGCTTGAAGATGATTGCCTTGAGCGTGCCCCGCATGTCCACCACGCGGTGCTCGTCCGGGATGTTCTTGCTGCCCGGTTCGCTGGTGCGCCAGAAGAAGGTTATGGGGTCGACCATGTGGTTCACCACATAGCGCGCCTCAGGTGTCACGTTAGCCATGGTTCCTCAATTTCCGTAGCCAAGGACGTTCGTGCCGTCAGGGTTGATTGTTTTTCCCGCCGGGGCGGGTATGCCTCCAAGGATATATCGGCAGGGTTGGCCGGAAACGTGACACTGGATCGACGGTATCGGATGCGGGAAAAAAAACGGCCACGCGCTCGGGCGTGGCCGTTGATTTTGCCGATTGTCCCGTATTCAGGACTGACTGGCCTGATTTGCCGGTTCGATGCTGTCAGCGCAGAGGTGAACCATGTCACGCAGGACGTCGGGCTTGAGGATGGTGATATGCCGCCGCTGCACCGCCAGGATGCCCTCACGATCCATCTGGGTGAACAGGCGACTCACCGTCTCGACGGCCAGACCGAGATAGTTGGCGATGTCGTGCCGGGACATGGTGAGGTTGAACTCGTATTGGGCGAATCCGCGTTCGTGCAGACGGGTGCCCAGGGTCCAGAGGAAGGTGGCGAGACGCTCTTCGGCACTGCGGTTTCCGAGCATCAGGAGCATCTCGTACTCGTTGCCGATTTCGCGACCTGCCAGGCGGAACAGTTGACGGTGCAGGCTGGGAACGTGCCGGGAGAGTTCTTCCAGGTTTCCGTAAGGCACCTCGCACACGCTGGTGGTCTCCAGGGCGACGGCACTACAGGTGTGTTGCTCATCGCGCACGGCGTCCAGGCCGACCAGCTCACCGGCCATGTGGAATCCGAGAATCTGCTCCGAACCGTCGCTGGCGGAGGCCACGGTCTTGAGGGATCCCGAGCGAACAGCAAACAGCGAAGCGAAGCTCTCGCCAGCCTGGTACAGGTAGTCACCGCGTTGCAGCGGCCGACGTCGCTTGACGATGTCGTCGAGTTTTTCGACCTCGTCCGGGCGCAGGCCGCGGGGGAGGCACAGCTCTGTGAGGCTGCAACTGCCGCAACCTACCTTCAAGGCCTTGATATCGACCATTTTTTATTACCTGGGTCTTACGCCGCCGAGGGCTCGCCTGGCGAATCTCCGGCGCGTGTCTCTCGTCTCTCGTGCTGTTTTCTCTGCCCTTTACCGGCGGCATGGCCGACAGGTGTAGGTGTCAGTGCGCGGACAATAACCGCAGCTTAACCGAATTGCACCCTGGGACGGTCGGGATTGCCCGGGGCTATCAATACCCGATCAAGTGTACTGAACCTTCAGCTTTTCGCGAACAGCGTGCGGCTGTGCTCGTGAACGGTCTCCACCAGGGCGGCGACATGCTCGGGGTTGATATCGGGTGTGATTCCGTGACCCAGGTTGAAGACATGGCCCGGGTTTGGTCCGAAGGCGTCGATCAGACGACGGGCCTCCGCGGCGACCTGCTCGGGGGAGGCATAAAGTGCGCAGGGGTCCAGATTGCCCTGCAGTGCCACCCGATTGCCCACCCGGGTGCGGGCCTCGCCGATATCCACGGTCCAATCCAGGCCAAGACCATCACAGCCGGTTGCGGCCATGTCCTCGAGCCAGGCCCCGCCACCCTTGGTGAAGAGGATGACCGGCACGCGGCGTCCATCGGCCTCGCGGGTCAGGCCCTCGACGATGCGCGCCATGTAGTCCAGGGAGAAGGCGCGGTAATGGCCGGGGCTGAGTACGCCACCCCAGGTGTCAAAGATCATGGCGGCCTGGGCGCCAGCGGCAATCTGGGCGTTCAGGTAGCTGGTCACGGAGTCGGCTGTCTTGGCCAGCAGGGCATGCATGAGAGCGGGCTGATCGAACATCATCGCCTTGACCTTGCTGAAGTTCTTGGTGCCCTTGCCCTCAACCATGTAGGTGGCCAGGGTCCAGGGGCTGCCGGAAAAACCGATCAGCGGTACGCGGCCATCAAGGGCGGTGCGAATGGTGCGTACGGCATCCATGACGTAGCGCAGTTCGTCCTCGGGATCGGGGACGGCGATACGGTCGACATCGGCCTGGCTGCGCACCGGGTGTTCGAAGTGTGGGCCTTCACCCTCCGCGAAATACAGGCCCAGGCCCATGGCGTCGGGGATGGTGAGGATGTCCGAGAACAGGATGGCCGCGTCCAGGGGGAAGCGTTCCAGCGGCTGCAGGGTCACTTCGCAGGCCATTTCGGGGTTCTTGCAGAGGTCGAGGAAAGAGCCTGCCTTGGCACGGGTGGCCCGGTACTCGGGGAGATAGCGTCCCGCCTGGCGCATGAGCCAGATGGGCGTCTGGTCCACGGGCTCGCGCATCAGGGCACGGAGGAAACGGTCATTCTGGAGCGGCGCGGTCATGGGACGGGCGATCTCGACGGAGGCATGGCAATAAGGGGGCGGGAGTTTAGCAGCCTGTCAGGCTCCAGGGGCACGACGCCGGTGTCACCTCACGTCGCCTTCCCGGGGCCGTGCATAATTGAAAGGTTTTCCGCCCCACTGTTCGCGAACCGCGCTGTCCCTGAATGACTTCCCGTCGCCGCCGATCCCTGCTCCAGAAGGGTTCACTGCTTGCCCTCGCCGCCTGTCTTGCGCCGCTCGGCCGGGTGCGGGGCGGGGCGGGTGAGCGCCCCACGGTGTTGATCGTCGGTGCGGGGGCGGCGGGAATGACTGCCGCCTACCTGCTGGCCCGGGAGGGGATTGAATTCAAGGTCCTGGAGGCGGCTCCTGTACACGGGGGCCGCATGAAACGACTCAACGGCTTCGCCGACTTCCCCGTGCCACTGGGTGCGGAGTGGCTGCACGGCCCTGAGTCTCTGCTGGACGGATTGGCTGGCGGGCTTGCGCGGACCCCAGGGCTACGCACCCTGGCCTACGGACGGGACGCCCGGGTGGGGCGTTTCGCCGGGGGGACACTCAGGTTGGAGGCGATCGGCAGGGTGGAGGACCGCAAGTTCATCGGATCGACCTGGTTTGATCTTTTCGATTCGGCTATCGCCCCAGTGATCAAAGACCGTCTGAGGCCTGATACCGTGGTTACGGAAGTGGATCACTCCGGGCCCGGCGTGCATGTGACCACCTCTGATGGCGAGGTTATCCAGGCGGACAAGGCCCTGATCACCGTTCCCACCCAGGTGCTCAAGGATGGCGACATCCGTTTCATCCCGGACCTGCCTGCCGAAAAACGTTCGGCCATCGAGCGGGCAGAGGTCTGGGGTGGCATCAAGGTCTTCATCCTGTTCAGCGAGCGTTTCTATCCGGCCTTCCTCGAGTTTTCGGACAGCGACAGCCGTTCTGGTCAGCGTTTGTACTACGACGCCGCTTACGGCCAGGACAGCGCGTATCACGTCATGGGCCTGTTTGCCGTCGGGGAGCAGGCGCGCCGCTATCAGGACCTGTCCGCCACGGATCTCAAGGCCCGGGTCCTTGGCGAGTTGGATGCGGTCTTTGCCGGTCGTGCTTCCCGTGCCTATATCAACCATGTCACCCAGAATTGGGACGAGGAACCTCACATCCGCTCCGCCTACCTGTCCGATCACGCCGATTGGCGAATTCCGCCACGTCTCGCGCGCCCCGTCGGCAAGCGCCTGTACTTCGCCGGTGAGGCCTGCACCGAGGGCGAGGACTGGGGTGGCGTGCACGATGCGGCCCGCTCCGCGCGGCAAGCTGTTGAACGCCTTCTCGGTCGTTAACCACCCGGGTCGAACGAAGAGCGGAGTCCGCATGCCGATGCGCCCGGCGAAGCCGGTTCGAGGCCGTGGAATGCGCTGCGCGCGGTCAGATCGGGGTTTGGACTCCGCTATCCGATGCAGCAAGGACAGACGCGCCGGGATTGCGTGTCCGATACTTGGGTTAACCCCCCATGGGTTCCGTTTGGGCAGGTATCGAATTCGTCTTCGAGCGGGGCGTAACGCCTGGTTTGGCGGGCTTTGCCGACGATTCTCCGTCACTCGCTGAGCGCCAAGCATATAAGCATGTGATTAATCAATAATCAGCCTGTTGTTTTTTTTGCATCTATTGACTTATCTTCGGGCCATACCGCACCGCTACGGTCGGGATTACCTGAGAGAGACGAGGTCAAGAACCATGGCCGCACATCATATGGAGCAGCCCCTGAGCTGCGTTGATCGCTTCCGCAATCTGTCGCGGGGCAAGAAAGCCATCATCGTTGTCATGACCATCTGGGCCGCCCAGGCGGTACCCAAGTGGACGGCGGCGATCACCGCTGATGGTGAGCTTTCCGCGAGCATCATGACCACCTTCGTGGCGCCGCGCGGGGTGAATTGACGTCATCCCGATCGCGCCCTCTGGCGTGCGGGAGGACGAATGAACGGCCAGCCGGGGTACCGGCTGGCCGTTTTGCGTATGGGGGAGGGCGAATGGAATGCCCTGGGAACACGAAGCAGGGGGGAAGTCCCCCCCAGTGGGATCGGTGCACGCGGTGCACCCTACGCGGGATTATTCACCGCGTGGTGCGGGTAACCGGGATTTTCCGTGCCCAACCTTGACGGTGAGTTGGGCCTGGGCCTGGGCATGGACCTGCGCCGTGGGTCGCATTGCGATGCCCTTGTTCCCTCGCGTGAGCCGCCGCGGTTCGCGGGCAAGCCCGCTATGTCAGGGAGCGACTTCAGCTTTCAGTAGCGGGGGCGGACGGAACGGGAACGTTGCGCTCCCACATGTGCTTGCCGTATTTCCAGTAGCCGCGCACGTTGTTGAGGCGGGTGTCGGAGTTCTCGGGGATGTCCTGGACCTCACCGTTGAGCAAGGGTTTGAGATAGGGGGCCAGGGCCTTGCCACCGCCACCGGTGATGACGATGGAGTCGATGTCCCAGTCGTCGGTCCACAGGCGGTCCACCTCGGCCGCCACGGCGGCGGCGAGTTGGTTGAAGACCTGCTCGGTCATGGGCTTCAGGTCGACGTTCTTGCCGCGGATGCGGATGGAACCCTTGTCCACGGCGTCGTAGAGGCGGTAGAGCTCCACGTTGATTCCGGTGGATTCCATGAGCTTGCCGGCAATGACGGAGAAGGCCTTGGCGATACCGGACTCGGTGGAGCGGCTGCCGCGCTCCGAGTAGCGGGTTTTGTCGGCAATGGTGTAGTCGGCGGTGCGGAAGCCGATGTCGATGATGCCGACCTTCTCTTTGGGCAGGCGCGGGTTGCTGACCTCGCCCATGTCATTGAGCATGAGATTGAACATGGAGCCGAAGGGCTGCGGTATGACGCGCACCTTGTTGACGCTGACGGTGATGGCCTCGCGTTCACCCGTGGGGGAGAGCCGGACTACGTCGTGCTTGCCGAGCAACTGACGGGCAAGGGCGTCCTTGAAGCGCTGGTAATAGCTTATGGGCAGGCCGGTGACGAGATTTACCGGGGCATTGCTCTCGACCAGGTGCGACAGGCTGGTCAGGGCAAGGGGCTTGGCGAAGGAGCTGACGAACTGGTTCTGGTCCAGGGTGAAGGAACGGACGTTCGATTGGCGCTCGGCCAGGTCGCCGACGAACAGGTTGCGCCCGTCCAGTTCCACGTGCAGGTGTTCGCCGCGTCGGTCTTCGTCGAGCATGCTCTCCCGGTACTGGATATCGGTGGCTTCACCCAGGACGGATTTGAACACCAGCGACTCGCGCCCGTTGGTGGCCTTGGTGAATCCGAATCCGATATCGATTGCGACAACGGCCATGGGGGCTCCGTATCAGTAAATGCCTAAGTTCTTGATCGCGCGAGTGTACTGCAATCCACCGTGGCCGGGCGTTTGCTCTGTCCCTGCGGGGTGGCCAGCGCATGGCTCAAGGGTTGGTTCGCCGGGTGATCGGATCGGGATCAGTCTTCCGTCGCCTCAAAAAACAGCCCGGGCATCGAACACCGGTCCGTCCACGCAGACGCGTTTCATGGCGGGGCCGGTCTCTGTCTGGACCTCGACGGTGCATCCGGCACAACCGCCCACGGCGCAGGCCATGAATTCCTCCAGGGACACCTGGCAGGGCAGGTCGTATTCGCGCGCCAGCCTCGCGACTGCCTCCAGCATCGGGTGCGGGCCGCAGGACAGAATCTCCACCTCTGAACGTTGCTCATCGCTGAGCGCATCGAGCCAGGCGCGGGCCAGGTCGGTGACATAGCCTTCGAAGCAGCCGGGGTAGCCCTGTAACGAGGCCAGACGGCTGGCAATGTCCCATTCCTCCATCAGCGGCATGGAGGCGATGACGCCCTCGGGCATGCCGGGGACGACGATCTGGGAGGGCTTGGCGGTGAAGGGGAAGGGCACTTCCGAGCCCATGATCACCAGGGGCGAAAAACCTTCGTGGAGGCGGCGTATCTCATCGGCGACGAAGACCATGGGTGGAATGCCCACGCCGCCGCCGATGAGCAGGGGGCGGGGACGGTCGGTATGCAGCTCGAACGGCACGCCGATCGGGCCCATCACGCTCAGTGTTTCGCCCACCTCGCGCCGTGCCAGGGCCCGGGTGCCCAGGCCGACGGCCTTGTAGAGGAAGTCCACCCAGCCTTCGTCGGCGCTGGTTCGCATGATGGACAGGGGGCGTCGCAGGGCGAGATCAGGGCCGCAATCGATGTGGGCGAAGCTGCCTGCGCGGGCGCGTGCGGCGCATTCGGGCGCCTGCACACGCAGGATGTACTGGTCGCCGGGGTGGGCCTCGTGACTGAGGATGGCGGCATCTTCAACGTGGATGGTGCCGCGATGGGCGCGTTCGGTCATGGTGGGATCAGGTCAGGGAGTGAATGACGCGGCCTTCGAACACGGTGTGGGTTACCCGGCCGGTGAGATGCCAGCCGTCGAAGGGTGTGTTGTGGCCCCGGCTGAGCAGGGCGTTGGCGTCCACCGTCCAGGGTCGGGTGGGGTCGAACAGGCAGATGTCGGCGTGGGTACCTGGTGAAAGGTTGCCGCGGCGGATGCCGAGGATACGCGCGGGTGCATGGCTGAGTCGGTCGATGGCCGTGGGCAGATCCAGCACGCCGTTTTCCACCAGGCGCAGGGTCAGGGGCAACAGGGTCTCGAGGCCGGAGATACCGGGCTCGGTTTCGTTCAGTGGGGCGTCCTTGGCGTCGCGCTCGTGGGGCTGGTGATCGGAGCAGATGGCCGCGATCACACCGCTGCGCACGCCGTCCCGCAGGGTGTCACGGTCGCCGGTGGTCCGCAGGGGCGGGATGACATGACAGCGGCTGTCGAACCCAACCAGGTCGTGTTCGCTGAGGAACAACTGATGAATGGCCACGTCCGCCGTGACCGGCAGGCCGCGGGCCTGGGCATTGGCGACCAGCTCGACGCCCTGGGCCGTGGACAGCCGTCCGAAATGCACGCGGGCGCCGGTGGCCTCGGCCAGGTTCAGCACACGGCTGATCTCCATGGTCTCGGCCTCGGCGGGGATTCCCGGCAGGCCCAGCCGGGAGGCGATCTGGCCCTCGTGGGCGATACCCACGTCGCGTAGCCAGGGGTCCATGGGTTCGGAGTGAACGGTGAGATCGAAGGTGGCGGCATATTCCATGGCGCGCATGAGGATGCGGGTGTTGGTCACCGGCCTGTTGCCGTTGCTCACGCCCACGCAGCCGGCCCGTTTGAGGGTTGCCATCTCGCTGAGGGTTTCGCCGCGTAGGCTCATGGTGAGCCCGCCGAGGGGGAAGACCCAGGCGCGCGCGGCCTGGATGGCACGCTGGCGCAGCAGCTCCACCTCGGCAGGGGCGTCGATCGCAGGGCGGGTGTCCGGTGGCATGCACAGGGTGGTGATGCCGCCGGCCGCGGAGGCGCGGGTTTCCGAGGCGACCGTGGCCTTGTGTTCCTGGCCCGGCTCGCGCAGACGCGCGGCCATGTCCACCAGGCCGGGGCAGACCACGAGGCCGTCCGCCTCGATAACGGTGTCGGCCGCCGTGCTGATGTCGTCAGCGACGGAATCGATGCGGTCGCCGACGCAGAGAATGTCGGTGACGCGGTCCGTATGGTTGGCAGGGTCGATGACGTGGCCGCCGCGGATCAGCAGCGTGGTGCTCATGGCTGCTCCCCCGTGCTTTGGCTCCCTGTTGGGGAGGGAGGCTGGCCGAGGATCATGGTCATGACGGCCATACGCACGGCGATGCCGTTGGTGACCTGCTCAAGGATCACCGAGCGGGGGCCGTCGGCGACCGCGGAGTCCATTTCAACGCCGCGGTTGATGGGGCCCGGGTGCATGATGATGGCGTCGGGGTTTACCAGGTCGAGTTTGTCCTCGGTGACGCCGAACAGCTGGAAATATTCGTGTTCGCTGGGCAGTTGGCCGCCGTCCATGCGCTCGTTCTGCAAGCGCAGCATGATGACCACGTCGACGTCGCGCAGACCGTCGCGCAGGTCGTGGTAGACGTGCACGCCCAGGGCTTCCACGTGACGCGGGAGGAGGGTCTTCGGGGCGATCACCCGAACCTCGCCGGTACCGAGGGTGTTCAGGGCATGGATCTGCGAGCGCGCCACGCGCGAGTGCAGGATGTCGCCGACGATGGCCACCCGCAGGGGTTCGAAGGCACCCTTGTGCTTGCGGATGGTGTACATGTCCAACATGGCCTGGGTGGGGTGGGCGTGACGGCCATCCCCGGCATTGACCACCGCGACATGGGGTTTGACCTTGGATGCGATGAAGTGGGCCGCGCCCGAATCGGCATGACGGACCACGAACATGTCCACGTGCATGGCTTCCAGGTTGCGCAGCGTGTCGAGCAGGGTCTCGCCTTTCTTTGTCGCCGAGGCGTTGACGTTCATGCTCACCACGTCGGCGGAAAGGCGTTTCTCGGCAAGTTCGAAGGTGGTGCGCGTGCGGGTGCTGGCCTCGAAGAAAAGGTTGAGGATGGTACGGCCACGCAACAGCGGAACCTTCTTGACTGCCCGCTCTCCCACGGAGCTGAAGCTCTCGGTGGTGTCCAGGATCTCCTCGAGAATCGCGCGGGGAAGCCCGTCGATGGTGAGGAAATGCCGCAAGCGGCCTTCGTCGGTGAGCTGGATGTTGGTGCCTGTGCTCATGATGATTCGCCGGGAGATTCGCGGGTCACGGTCTGGGTCATCAGGGCCAGGGGGGACGGGCCCGTGAGCTTGATGTGTTCGCCCGGTTCCAGGTGGACGTGGGCGCCGGTGACCGCCGCCTCGATGGGCAGCTCACGGCCGTTGCGCTCAACCAGCACGGCGAGGGTCACCGATGCGGGGCGACCGTAATCGAACAATTCGTTGAGGGCCGCGCGGATGGTGCGACCGGTATGCAGAACATCATCCACGAGAATGACGTGGCGGCCGTCGACCGGTTCGGGGAGCGTGCTCGGCTGAACGCTGGGGTGCATGCCGATGCGGCTGAAGTCGTCGCGGTAGAAGCTGATATCGAGGATGCCCAGGGCGCTGTCCAGCGCCAGCAGGTCATGAAGTCGTTCGGCGACCCAGGCGCCCCCGGTACGTATGCCGACAACGAGGGGGTCGGGGCGATATGCGGCGCGCCCACGCAGCGCATCGGCTATGGCTTCGATGGACGCGTCCAGATCGATGGCATCCGGTGCCATGCGCTGGGGTTCCGTTCCCGGAGTCGGAGGGGTGTTCATCATGTTGGACGGGCGGGGTGGCGGCGGGTTGTCAGAGCCCCGGTCTACCGGACTGGAGCCAGTTTTCCAGGATGAGGGCGGCGGCCACCGCGTCCAGATCGCCCTTACGCGATTGGCGGCGCCGACCATCGGCACGGCGGGTGGCGATTTCACGCCGGGCCGCTTCGGAGCTGAGGCGTTCGTCCATGAGCGCGACGGGCAAACGCATGCGGCCGTTCAATTGACGGGAGAAGCGACGCGCTCGCTCGGTCTGCTCGGAATCCGTGCCGTCGAGATTATACGGCAGGCCCACCACCAGGGCGTCGGGTTTCCAGTCGCGAACCAGGGCCTCGATCGCGGCCCAGTCCGGTTTACCGTTGAGGCTGGTGAGTGTTTTCAGAGGACGGGCGGACTCGGTCAGTTGCTGGCCCAGGGATACGCCGATGCGCTTGGTCCCGAAATCGAAGCCCAGGAAGGTTCCTGTCTCGCTGCCCGGCATGCTCAGGCGTGGCCTGCGTCGGCACTGAGCAACGAGAGGTCCACTCCCAGGGCGGCGGCCGCGGCCTCCCACCGCTGTTCCGCGGGGAGGTTGAACAGAACATCGGGATCAGCGGGGCCGTTGAGCCAGGCGTTGTCGCGGATTTCCGCTTCAAGCTGGCCCGGGCCCCAGCCGGCGTATCCGAGGGCGATCAGGCTGCGTTCCGGTCCATGACCCTGGGCCATGGCGTCGAGGACGTCGCGGGAGATGCTCAGTCCGATGCCGTCGGTGATGGGCAGGGTGGATTGCCAGGAGCCCAGGGGTGAGTGCAGGACAAAGCCGCGTTCGGTCTGTACGGGGCCGCCCAGGAACACGGCTTGATTGGCGGTGTTCGGCGTGCTTATGGCGATATCCAGGTCGCCGAGGAGGTCGCCCAGGGAAAGGTCTACCGGCCGGTTCACCACGATCCCCATGGCGCCACTCTCATTGTGTTCGCAGATGTAGGTCACCGTGCGCGCGAAATTGGGGTCCGCCAGGGAGGGCATGGCGATGAGAAACTGGTTGGTGAGGAAGGCCGCGTCCATGGGCCGCAGTGTCCGACTTGCCGTGTATGCAGGCAAGTTGCGGCAGTTGTGTGTGCCGCACTTGGTCGTCAGTTGCTGTCCCAGATATCGTCGCCACTGAAGCGCCAGGTGCGCGTGATGTGGAGGATATCGGTTTCCGCGCGGATGCTGCCCGGCAGTGGGGCGTAAGGCGCCCCCATGCGGACGATCTCCTGGGCGGCTTGATCGAGTTCAGGGTGCCCGGACGAGTTGAGTACCTCGATGGATTCCAGGCTGCCATCGGCACGGATCCGAACGTCGAGGAGCAATCGGCCGGTGAGACGCATGCGGCGTGCTTCGACGGGGTAATTGAGGTTGCCGATACGCTCGACTTTCTTGACCCAGGCATCCATGTACGCGGCGTAGCGAGGTTCACGCGTGGAGGGGTTGATGTGCTTGTGGCGCAGGGTCTTGTCCGATGCCCGCGCGCTGGGCTCGAAGGTGTCGCTGCCCACCAGGGCCATGGATTGGGTGATCAGGGTTGATGCCGAGACTTGCGCGCGTGGCGCGGCGATTGGCCGGGGGCGCGGTTCGGCCTTGGATGCCTTGCGTTGAGCCGCGCTGGTACTGGAAGAGGTGTCAGCCGACGTCTCGACCGGGGGTGGGGTTGGGACGGGTTCAGAATCGGTGTGGGGTTGGATTGCCGCCTCCCGTTCAGCTTGAGGCGGTGGCGCGGCCTGGCTCGTCGGGGCCTCGAGCGGGGTGAAGGGCGTTCCCGCCGGAGATGTCACGGGCGGTTTGAGCGTGATGGCGACATTGAGGGTGGATGTCGGCCCGGTGCTGAGGTTCAAGTCCGGCAGGCCGACGATGAGTACGGCGTGAAGCGCCAATGCGACGGCGAGACTGACCCACAGTCTGAGGTCCGGTGCGGTGGACGCTGAGGGCATCGCGGGCTCCACCGTGGGAATGTTCAGGCGTGCGCGGGGGGCACGGCAATGGCATCCATCAGGTCGCCGGCGATGTCCAATCCGTACAGGGCATCCAGTTCCCTGATGCAGGTGGGGCTGGTGACATTGATTTCGGTGAGGTAGTCACCGATGACGTCGATGCCGACGAAACGCAGGCCCGCATCGCGCAAGGTCGGGCCGAGTTGGTCGCAGATCCATCGGTCCCGCTCGGACAGGGGGACGCCCTCGCCCCGCCCACCAGCCGCCAGGTTGCCGCGTGCCTCGCCCTCGGCGGGGATGCGTGCCAGGGCGTAGGGGACGGCTTCGCCATCGATCATGAGGATGCGCTTGTCGCCCTCACTGATCTCCGGGATGAAACGCTGGGCCATGATCTGTCGCTGTCCGTGGCGGGTGAGGGTCTCGATGATGACACTGGTGTTCAGATCGCCCTTGCGCACGTGGAATACCTCCGCGCCGCCCATGGCATTGAGGGGCTTCATCACGCTGTCCGGGTGTTCTTCGAGAAAGGCGCGCAGGCGGGCAGGGTCGCGGCTGACCAGGGTCGGCACGCAGCATTGGGGAAAGCGGGCGGTGGCCAGTTTCTCGTTCCAATCGCGCAGGGCGGCGGCGCGGTTCACCACCTGACAGCCATCGGTCTCGGCACGTTCGAGAATGTGGGTGGCATAGACGAACTCGTCATCCACCGGGGGGTCCTTGCGCATGAGGATGACGTCCAACTCGCCCAGGGGGCGTTCACGGGGTTCGCCAAGCTCGAACCAGCTGGCGGGGTCATCCCGGACTGACAGCGGGGTCTGCCGTGCGCAGGCAATGCCATCACGCAGGTACAGGTCGTCCATCTCCATATAGGTGAGTGCCCAGCCACGGCTTTGGGCTGCCAGCAGCATCGCGAAGCTGCTGTCCTTCTTGATATTGATGGACCTGATGGGGTCCATGACGATGCCCAGTTGCCTGCCCATGGTCAGAGCAGGTCGTCGATTTCGCGGGCTGCCGCGAGCATGGCCAGACGTCCGATTACCCCATAGAGGTAGAATCGGTTGGGTTCGGAATCCGGCGCCCGGGTCGGATCAGGGTTTATGCACGATTGGTGGAAGGCCAGGGGTTGGAAGTGCATGCCCGGGGCGTTGAGATTCTCGCTCGGCCCCCGTTGGGTGTGAATCCGGTAGAAGCCGCCGACCACGAACCGATCAATCATGTAGACCACGGGTTCCGCGACGGATTCCTCGGGACCGACGGTTTCGAAGGTGTGCACGCCCTCCTGGATGATTACTTCATGGATATCCTGGCCGCCCTTGGTGGCCGCCATCTTGTTGCGCTGGCGCCGGTTTAGCCCGCGCAGATCATCCGGATGGCTGGCGGTCATGATGCCCATGCCATAAGTGCCCGCGTCGGCTTTCACCACCACAAAAGGTTCTTCGTTGATGCCATGTTCGGCGTACTTGGCCTTGATCTCCGCGAGAAGCGCGTCAACGTTGCTGATCAGGCACTCTTCACCGTCGCGGGTCTTGAAATTGATCTCGCCGCAGTTGCGGAACATCGGGTCAATCAGCCAGGGGTCGATGCCAATGAGTTCCGCGAATTCCCGGCAGACGCGACGGTAGAACGTGAAGTGCTCGGACTTGAGCCGGTCAGACCAGCCCAGGTCCAGCGGAGGCAGCACGGTTTGTTCAAGGTCTTCAAGCAGGGCGGGTCGACCGTTCATGAGGTCGTTGTTGAGCAGAACGGCGCAGGGGGAGAAATCCCGTACGCACACACGGCGGCCCTCGCGGCGCAGGGGCTCGAGGGTGATGGGGCGCCCGGAGGCCGTCTCCAGGTGTAACGGCGTGTCCTGATCTTCGATCAGCGCACCGATTCGTACTTCGTAACCGGCTGATTCGATCAGCCCCGCCAGGGTCGCGACACTCTCGAGATAAAAGAGGTTGCGGGTGTGGCTCTCCGGGACAAGAAGGATGCCGACCGCTCCCGGGCAGGCGGTATCCATGGCCGCCTGGATAGCCTGAATCGCCAAAGGGGCGAGGGACGGATCCAGGTTGTTGAAGCCGGCGGGAAACAGGTTGGTGTCCACCGGGGCCACCTTGAAGCCCGCGTTGCGCAGGTCCACCGAGGTATAGAACGGAGGGGGTGTCGCCTGCCATTGGCGTCTGAACCACGCCTCGATCTGGCTGCGGTTGTCGAGGAGTCTGCGCTCGAGGTCCAGCAGGGGGCCCGTCTGCGCGGTGACCAGGTGTGGAACCTCGTCATCGGGGGCGACGGAGACGCCCTTCCGGGCGAGCGCTTCAGGGGCTTGATTGACCATTTCCACAGTTTATCACCCGCTTTTAAAACCGGCTCCGAACCCCTGAAATTTCAGTGTTTTGTGAGGACTAACGCCAAGTTGTGCGCTGCGAAGGCGTTGGGGTACAGTGCCCGCCATCTAACGATTACAAATACATCGCGCTTCGGGGTGAGCGGTGTCCAACCAGCCAAAGGAAAACTCGCAATCCGAGGTCAGGGTGATGGTCATTGACGACAGCAAGACCATCCGCCGTACCGCCGAGACGCTGCTCAAGAAGGCAGGTCACGACGTGACGACCGCGACCGACGGCTTCGAGGCGCTCGCCAAGATCGCCGATTTCAAGCCCGAGATCATCTTCGTGGACATCATGATGCCGCGTCTCGATGGCTATCAGACCTGTGCCCTGATCAAGCACAACCAGGATTTCAAGGAGACACCGGTGGTGATGCTGTCCAGCAAGGATGGAATCTTCGATCGGGCCAGGGGCCGCATCGTCGGGTCTGACGAATACCTAACCAAACCGTTCACCAAAGAGGAATTGCTCGGAGCGATCGCCCGGCACGTCGGCCAACGTGCCTGACTGGCTGATTGACAGCGACCCTCGACAGCAAAGTTTCGGAGTACAGCCAGATGGCCCACATACTCATCGTTGATGATTCCCCCACGGAGATTCATGTGCTCAAGGGGATGCTCGAAAAGCATGGCCATCAGGTGAGCGTTGCCAACAGTGGGGAGGAAGGGATCGAGGCGGCCAAGTCGCTGATGCCCGACCTGATTCTCATGGATATCGTCATGCCCGGAATGAACGGTTTCCAGGCGACGCGTGAGATCAGCAAGACCGAGGCGACCTCGCGGATCCCGATCATCGTCGTCACCACCAAGGACCAGGACACGGACCGGATGTGGAGTCTTCGTCAGGGCGCGAAGGAGTTTCTCACCAAGCCCGTGGATGAGGATGATTTGATCGGCAAGCTGAACAGTCTGCTCTGATCGCGTCATAGCGTCCGGATCATGTTCAACAACCCCAGAGACCCCCTGACGCTTCTGCGCGAGATTGAGCGGCGCAGCAACGAAGCCTCGCGTGGGTTGCCCGTGAAGGA
This sequence comes from Gammaproteobacteria bacterium, assembly GCA_049604295.1. Classification (GTDB taxonomy): domain Bacteria; phylum Pseudomonadota; class Gammaproteobacteria; order JACKNK01; family JACKNK01; genus JBMYTL01. The sequence goes on along the minus strand of JBMYTL010000011.1, from coordinate 16,974 downwards.
CGAGGGCGCCAGCGATGAATGGGCGGGAATCGGCTTTGTTCTGGGGAGAACACCGTTGTTGGCCGCCACGGGTGAGGTGTCAGAGATCCTATGGATGCCCGAATACACGCGCCTGCCCGGGGTGAAACCCTGGGTGTTGGGGATTGCCAACGTGCGCGGCAGCCTGCTGCCCGTGCTTGATACGAAAAGTTTTCTGCGCGGCGAGGGTTCCACCCTGTCGCGCCGGACCCGCCTGTTGGTCATCGACCATGAAGGACTCCGCGCCGGGTTGCTCGTCGATGACGTGGTCGGTCTGCGCCAGTTTCCTCAGGAGCGGCGATCAAACGAACTGCCGGATGTGCCCGCGTGGCTGCGGCCGTTCGTCGTCGGCTCGATTTTGGATAACAGCGGGACTTGGGGGATTTTCAGTACACGCAAGCTTGCGGAAGATCCGGGGTTCGTCAATGCGGCGGCCTGATTTAAGTCGAGCCCGTGATTCTGGTGGCGTCCGCGTGGATGTGGGCGTGTCGATCGGAACATCATCAATGCGGGGTGCCCTCGATGGCATTCCGGGATGGAGAACAATGCAATGAAACTGGCCATCAAGAATCCCTTGAAAAAAGGTGACGACGGGAAGTCGGCGAAGAAACCTTCGAAGGCGCCCAAGGCCAAGAAGTCGGGCAAGGGTGTGGGGTTGGGTCTCGTTTTGGCCCTGCTCGTCATCGTGGCGGCCGCCGCGCTCGCGGTGATGGTCTGGTCGTTCCAGCAGGACGTGGAGTTGACCGCGGCCGACGCTCAGCGCGTTTCCATGATCGGGGCGCAGCGGGTGACTTCGCAGCAGGCTGCTACGTCCGCGATTGAGGCGGCCAATGGCAGGGCTGAATCCTTTGAACAGGTCGGGCGTCTCGTCAGTCGTTTCGACCTGACTCAATCTTCCCTGACCGGTGGTGACGCTGCCGTAGGCTTGGCCCCCCTCCCACCGCAGGTTGGTCCGCAGGCCAACCGGGTTCGCAAAGCCTGGGAGACCTTCAGTAAGGGTGTCGACCCCATTATCACGAACCGGAATTCCGTGGTGGAGATCAACGAGTTCGCCCGTCAGATCGACAACCTGCTGCCCCAGTTGCTCGCCCAGTCCGATGAACTGGTTGCCATCATGGTCGATGCCGGCACCGAGCAGAGTCAGGTCTATATCGCCAGTCGGCAGTTGCTCTTGGCTCAGCGCATTCAGGTGAACGTGACCCAGGTGCTCACCGGGGGCGACCAGGCGCAGGCCGCGGCCTCTCTGTTCGAGCGGGATACCGCGCTGTTCGGCCGGGTTCTCGAAGGCCTGCTGCGCGGTGACGAAACCCTGAACATCCGCCCGGTGAGTGACCTCGATGGTGTGGACAAGCTGGCCGAGATCGCAGAGATCTTCGCTGAGATCAACGACAACGTGGGCGGAATCCTGGCCCGATCGGATCAGTTGTTCGAAGTGCAGGCTGCCGCCGATGAGGCATCCGCCAATTCCGCCAAGGTGCTGTCGGCCCTCGATTCCCTCGACACGGCTTATCAGGAATGGACCGAGGTGCGTGGTGGGGCCACGACCCAGGCGATCATCGCCGGTGTGGTTGCCGTGCTCGCTGTTGTCGGGATGTTCCTGGTTTCCCTGGTACGTGCCCAGAGCCAGACGCGATCCGCCGAGGCGGAGCGTTTGACGGCTGAAGCCCAGAACCGGGAGAACCAGGAGGCGATCATGAATCTCCTGGATGAGATCGATACCCTGCGTGATGGTGATTTGACCGCCCATGCGTCGGTGACCGAGGCCTTCACCGGTCATATCGCCGATGCTTTCAACCAGGTGGTGGAATCGCTGCGTAACATCGTTAGCACGATTAACAGCACCGCGACCGAGGTGTCCCGCTCGGCCGAAGAGACACAGACGACGGCGCGACAGCTCGCTGAGGCCAGTGATCACCAGTCCCAGCAGATCATGACCGCGGGCCAGTCGGTGTCGGCCATGGCGCAGGATATGGAGCGGATTTCCGCCAACTCCCTCGAATCAGCCAACGTAGCCCGTCAGTCGGTCGAGATCGCCCACAACGGCGCCGAGGCCGTGCGACGCACGATCGATGGGATGGACATCATCCGTGAGCAGATTCAGGAAACCTCGAAACGGATCAAACGCCTGGGTGAATCCTCCCAGGAGATCGGTGACATCGTGGAACTGATCACCGACATCGCCGACCAGACGAACATCCTTGCCCTGAATGCCTCGATCCAGGCCGCGATGGCCGGGGAAGCAGGCAGGGGCTTTGCCGTGGTGGCCGACGAGGTTCAGCGGCTCGCCGAACGCTCCTCCGACGCTACCAAGCAGATCGAGGCTTTGGTGCAGACAATTCAGACCGATACCAAGGAGGCCGTGGCTTCCATGGAAGACAGTACCGGACAGGTGGTCAAAGGGGCTGAACTGGCGGAACGCGCCGGTGAATCCCTGACCGGAATTGAGCGGGTGTCCAAGGAATTGGCTGAGCTGATTGATGAGATCTCCAGCGAAACCCGCGTGCAGGCCTCGTCGGCTTCCCAGGTGTCGCACACCATGGATGAGATTCAGGCCATCACCCGTCAGACGTCCGCCGGTACGGGGCAGACAGCCGTATCCATCGGTCGACTCGCCGAACTGGTTGACGACCTGCGACGCTCGGTGGCTGGTTTCAAGCTGCCTACCTGATTCGAATCGTCTAAGGTATTACCCTAAGCTGAGCATGCGGAGGAGATCTGCGAGCGGGCACTTACAAGGAAGGCCGCAACCGAGTCTGGCATGAGCGCAACACAAAGCATCGACGTAGGCACCCTCAAGTGGGTGCGCAAAGAGATCGAGGCGTCCCTCAAGCGGGCGCGGGGCTCGCTTGAGCTCTATATCTCGAAGCCGGACGGTCAGGATGCCATCTCCGATTGCGTCGCGGCGTTGCACGAGGTGCACGGTGCTTTGCGCATGCTGGATATAGCCGGTGCCGTGGGGCTCGCGGCCGAGACCGAGGCACTGGCTCGCGCGCTCGCCGCTGGGCGTCTCAGGTCCAGGGATGCAGGTGTTGAGGCCCTGATGCAGGCCATCCTCCAGTTGCCCAGCTACCTCGTTCGACTGGAACAGGGACATGCCGATGTCCCCCTGGCGCTGCTCCCGTTGATCAATCACCTCCGCGGTTTGCGCGGCAAGCCGTTGCTGAAAGCGGATGCGCGCGAGGGCGGTGCGATGTCCCTGCGCGACGAATCCACGCCCGGAGGTGATGCGCGTGGCGTGGCGCGCACAGTGCGTCAGCGTTATCAGACTTCGCTGCTGAAAATCATGCGCGACTCCGACGTGGAGTCGAACCTGTGGGAGTTGGCGGATGTGTTGACCGCCCTCGAGGATGCGTCCACCAGCCCGAGGGGGCAGCGCCTGTGGCGTTTGACCAACGCCTTGGTTGAGGCGCTGATCGATGGTGGCGTTGATCTCGATGTCGAATGCAAGCGGATGCTTGGTCAGGTCGACCGGGAAGTTAAACGGTTGGTCGAAGGCGGGGAAGGGGCTATCGCCGAGGAGTTGCCCCAAAGTCTGTTGGACAGTCTTCATGGCAAGGTGACCGCGTCGACCTCGAGCGGCCAGCGGGTCTCCGAGATAAAAGGCCGCGCCGCTACCGAGGATGAGACCTCCGGAGACGAGGAACTGGAGATGATGGGCGCCCGCCAGAGCTTGGCCGGGGTCAACAGCCAGTTGCTCGAAACGGTGGGCGCCGCGGTACGTGATGACTTGGCGCGCATCAAGGACGGGCTTGACCTGTTTGTGCGCAGTGAAGACCGGCGGGTTGCCTCCCTGGAGAAGTTGCTTGATCCGCTCCGAAAGGTCATGGACACATTGGCCATGTTGGGCTGGGAGGTGCCCCGGGCCATCCTTCAAGAGAAGCGTGCGGTCATCGACGGCATCATCTCCGGCAAGATCCACCCGACCGATAGTGGTCTGATGGAGTTGGCCAGCGCCCTGCTCTACGTCGAGTCCACGCTCACAACCCTCGCAGAGCAGGATGCGCTTGACGACGATTCGGGCGACGAGGTGATCAGCGGCTTGCAGAGGGTTCGCGAAGGCGAGGATGACGATGTCGAGTTCGCCGGGCGCAGCACGCTCAGCGGGGCCGAGTACCGTCAGGTCGTCAACGCGGTGATTCACGAAGCGAAAACGGACATGGCGAAGGCCAAGGAAGCCATCGTCACTTACATGGAGTCGCCCGGAACGCCGGTCGTCCTGGAGGGAGTGCCTGCCCTGTTCGGTCATGTAGCGGGCGGCTTGGTCATGCTCGGTATGGCACGGGCGACTGAGTACCTGAATGCTGTCAAGCGATACATCAGCGTGAACCTGGTCGCCCAGGGAAATGTGCCAGGACCCGAAGAACTCGAACACCTCGCCGACGCCATATCAGCGATCGAATATCACCTGGAAGCCGTCGAGGAAAATCGCCTGGGGCGCGAAGAAATCCTCGATATGGCCGAGAAAAGCCTCACTGCGCTCGGCTACCCATGGCCAGTCCAACCTTCCAGCGTGGAATCAGCTGTCGCCGAGCACGAGGAGTCGGCGGGTACGCCGGTCCCCGTTGATGATCCGATTGCCAACGAGCCTGTTCTCGAAACCATGGCGACGGTCGATGTAGGTGTGAGTCATGCGGAACCGATTCCCGTGCCCGATGAAGAGTCTCCGCAATTCGACAGCGCCAGCACGATCGATACGCAAGCGGCTGGCGACACCTTGTCCGCGGGAGAAGATGGCGGTGCCGTCCATGACGTGGATATTGGCCCGGATACCGGCGTGCCAGAGGATGTTGGCCTCGACCTGGATTGGGACGACATCGGAACGCTGAGCGCTCCGGGAGTGGAAGCCTCAGCGGATGACAGCGAGATCTCCGCGTTCGCGGCGGACAATGACTCTGATGCGCTCTCCTTCGAGGATCAGGAGCCTCTCGTCGCCGATAGCGGCGAACTGGATATCGAGCTTGATGAGCAGGATCTCGCTGCTGTATCGCCTTCGGGGTACGGGGCGGACGCCGTCGACTCGAAGCAGGCTGGAGGTTCGGACACCCCGGCAGCCCATGAAGACGACTTGCTCGGGACCGTGGCTTTTGACGTGTCAGATCTCGATCTGCCCTCACCTGACGAGGCGACCGAGGAACTTACAGACATACATGATGTTGGGGAGGGTTCCTCGGGAGACGCCCCGATGGGGGATGAGCCCGCCGAGGATGGAACCGAGGTTCTTGATATCGCGGACTTTGATCTGGGCGGCGATTCGTCGATCGACCTGGACGAGATGAACCTTGACACGCTCAGGGAGACGGAATCCACAGGTCTTGAAGATTTCGCCGACCTCACCTCACTAGCAGATGAGCCTGAACCGGGCGGCGTTCTCGCGGCTCCGGAGGACGGCACGGACAACGCACTGCCCGGTGGAGCTTCTGACGGGATTTCAGATCAGGTGACCGAGGAGATTTCCCTCCAGGCCTCCGCCCAGGAGGGTACTGATCTGGAGCTCGGCGACGGTTTCTGGGAGGGAGCACCGGAGAACCTGCACGAGCTGGACATCGGCGATCTCGAGTTTGATCTGGGCGACTCCGACGAGGATGCCCCTGAGATGGAGATCAGTGGATTCAGCGCCTTGGACCCGGACGCTGAGGTAACAGGTGACGAGGCACTGGCGGAGGTCCCATCCGAGGGAGATGACGGCGGCTTGCAAGTCCCCGAAGAGCTGGATGCGACCATCCTCATGTCGGGCGATGAGTTGGACGCGATTGTTCGCGGAGATAGCGGCGATAACTCCGCCGATCAGTCGCTGGATCGCGCTGCCCCGTCCGGCACAGGTTCTGATGTGGTCGATGAGTCCGCCGAGGAATCCGGGAAAGCCGTTCTGTCAGCGGCGGACGGGCAGGAAGCTGATGCGCGGGTGGACGACGATCTAATGGCTGTGGGAGAGGCAGTCGACAATGACTTCGATGCTTTGCCGCTGCTGGACAGCGGTGAGCCGGAACCTTTGCCGGAAGACCTCATTCTCGAGGTTGGTGATTCGCCGGATTCAGCTCCGCTCGTCGTATCGGATGCCTTGGCTGACGCCGAGGGTTTCGACGCAAGCGCGGTACCTGACCCGTTGGAGGCCGATGGTTCTTTTGATTTCGAGATGCCCGACCTTACCGCGGGCGCCCCGGACACCCTGCCCAGCGACATCCTGATCGCGGAATCCGAGCCTCCGCTGGAGGCTCCATCGTTCGATGGCCTGCCCGAGCTGGATGCCGGAGAGGCGCCGGATATCCCGCACGACATCATTGCGTCCGATGAACCGGCGGCAACCGCCGCCGAGTCCGGGACGGAGCCCACCGCCCAAGAAGTCCAGCCAGAGGACGAACATGAAGTCCATTCCGATGGGGCAGACGACGATCTGATCACCCTGGACGGTTTGGATTTGGCGGGTGACGCCGGGGCAGGCGATGGGGCCGGCCTCGATTTGGACCTGCCCGACCTGCAGACGGGTTCGCCGGGTGAGCTACCCGATGATCTCCTGATCATGGAGCCCGAAGCTGAGGTGCCCACGGATCAGCTGCCGCGTCCGGTCGTCGATGGTGACGAATCTGCTATCGAAGGTCCAAACGAGGGTGAGACCCGGATGCCATTGAGCCTCGGAGGGCTGGGGCAACTCGAAGGCGGGACAGTGACCCTGGACCCGGCCGACGATGGAACCCTTGTTGCCCGTGGGGCCGTTCCGGATTCGCAAACGACGTCAACCAAGAATTCAGAGACTGGATCGAGATCCGCTGATGGGGCGCCGGATCAGGTAACGGCGGGAGCAACGGATTCAGGCGAGCCGCTCTTTGACGACGATTTCCTCACCGCGGCCAATGCACTTGCTGAAGAGGATCGTGAATCATTCAGCGCTGACCCGGGCCAGTCCGTTGATGGTGTCGAACCCCGTATTGAATCCGCGCACGACGCAGTAAGCGAGAGTGCGCACGAGGAACTTGAACAGCCTGGAGCGGAGGCGAGCGTCGGGGACGAGGATTTCTTCGACAGTCTCACGCCCACCGATTTGGATGTGCCGCCGGGGGATGAAGGCCAGCTCCCTCTGGATGAGATGGGGGCATCGGCGGCTGAGGTTGGCCCCTCGACCCCGTTTGCGGATGAAGGCGAAAGCATTCCCGGTGAGGTTCCCGCCGTCATGTCATCGGAACCTGCGCCCGAAGAACGCAGGTTCACTGTGGAGGAGGTGAGCCTGGAGGAAATTCCAGGTCTCATTTCCAGCGGTGAAGTCGATCCCGCAGATCCCAGTACATCCGGACGTTTTCAGGATCTTGGTGCACAGCTTTCCGCTATTGCCGCCGAATTGGCGGCGATGGATGAAGGTTCCGCGCCGGGGGCGTCGGATTTACCCGGGACACCCGCTCCCGTGGTTGTCGATTCGGAGCAACCGCCCCAGGTAGAAGCACCAAGCTTCTCTTCGGAACCCCCATATGAGCACGTCGGTCAGCGGAACGAACCGGACAGCCATTCATCGGATCTCGATTCGACAGTGGACCTCGACGAGGAGGTGTCGGGCTTTGCACTTGATCAGGAGGATTCATCTGGCGAGATGGTCCTGGAAATGGAGCCTTCCGGGGAATCGGGAGCCGGCAGCGAAGAGGTCGGTTTCGACGATGTGTTCGCGAACGCAGCCGATCCGGGTGAATTTCTGCCTGACGAAGATATTGATCTAACCGGGGATATGCCCGACGCGCCGTTGCCCATTGACGAGTCGCTCGGCGATTTGGCGGAGGCAGAGACACCGCGTCAGACCCATGTGCAGATGCCTGCCGCCACCGAGGCATTGGTCAGCCCGGTTGCGGACGACATTGACGATGAAATTCTGGAGATCTTCCTCGAAGAAGCCGAAGAAGAACTCGCGACCATGGCTGAACAGATCCCACTGATGGTCCAGGATCGTACCAACGCCGATGCCTTGAGCACGGTTCGTCGGTCTTTCCATACGCTCAAGGGCAGCGGTCGCTTGGTGGGGGCTCGCCTGCTCGGAGAGTTTGCCTGGTCGCACGAGCACCTGCTTAATTGCGTTCTTGAAGAAGCCATCCCTTTGAGCGACCAGGTACTCGAGCTGCTGGAGCGGGCAAGGACAGAGGCCTTACCCGACCTGATCGAACAACTCCGCTCGGGTGTGGATCCGGTTGCGGATATCAACGGCCTTATGTTGTGCGCTGACGCGCTGAGTCGTGGCGAGAGTCCGCCTGACTTGCCTGAACCCGAAGAGGCGTCGAGCACCACGTTAGCGGAATCCGGGCAAGGAGCAGTTGTCAGCCCGGGGCTTGGCGATGACGCTGATATCGATGAGTCGGAACTCGACGTAGAGGCGATTCTGGCGGCCGAGATGGATCAGCTTGATCGTTTGGCAGGGGTTGAGCCCGCTGCCGAGAAACCCGGCGAGGCGGATCAGGATGTCTCCGCACTGCGCCTTGATCCGGTGCTCTACGAGATCTTCAGCAAGGAAACCCAGGGACACGTGGAGGTTCTTCGCGAATTCGTCGATCAGGCCCATGTCACGGGTGATGGTCGCGTAACGGAGGAGCTGATCAGGGCCCTCCACACGCTCCATGGCAGTTCGCACATGGCGGGGGTTGTCGAAGTCGCTGATCTGTCCGGAACGATGGAGCGCTTCGCCAAGGAGCTAAACGTAAAACAACATACCCTGGACCGCGGGGATATCGACCTACTCGCCGAAACCGCGGATGCGATTGATGATATCCAGCGTAACCTGAACACACCCGGGGTCGACCTGCCCGATGTTGATGCCCTTGTGGGGCAGATCAGCCAGCGCTACAACGAGTTCAAGAGCAACGACCCCACTGATCCCCGCGATCCGGTGGCTTCGGCGGCCTTCGCGGCACGAGATCAAAAGCCCGCGGCACAAACTCCTGCCGCTGCCGTTGAAACCGACTATTCCTCCGATGTTCAGGAAGAGGACGACGGAGGGATCGGTGAGCTTGATCCGGAACTGCTTGAAATCTTCCTGCAGGAGGCCGAGGAAATCCTCGACGAGGCCGAAACAGGCCTTGATGACTGGCGTAAGGCACCACGCGATCACGGAGTGGTCGCCCTGTTGCAGCGTGGCCTGCACACGCTGAAAGGCGGCGCGCGGATGGCGGGTATCAGCCCCGTGGCGCGGCTCAGTCATAAACTTGAGGATGTCTTCACCCGGGTGGCTGAGGACCAGATGGATCCCACGCCCGGCCTTATGGATGTCGTCCAGCTTTCCTTTGACCGGCTCGTGGAAATGCTGGAGTCCGTGGGAGACGGGAGTGCGTTGCCGGATGTCACCGAGTACGAGCATGATCTGGATGTCTTCCTGGACCCCGGAGCTTTCTCCTCCCAAGCGCCTGAAACGACGGCCACGGCGCTCGACGAAACGAACTCTACCCGTGCGCCTGACCTTGAGGCGGGTGCGCCTGAGGTAAGCGACGACGCGGTCCCCAACCCGGAAGACATCGTTTCCGAACCCGGTGCGACGGGTGAGGTCCTGGAACAGGATGGAGAGGAAGTCGGCCCCAGCGGTAGCGCCCAACGCCAGGACGTGTTGAGAGTCGAGGCCGGATTGCTCGGCCACATGGTGAACCTCTCCGGTGAAGTCAGTATCTACCGCTCGCGTCTCGAGCAGCAGTTGGGAGCCTTCCACTTCAACCTGCGTGAACTCGATGGCACGGTGTCGCGGCTCAAGGAACAGTTGCGCATCCTTGATATCGAGACCGAGGCCCAGATGTTGGCCCGCTACGACCGTGAGCCGACTCAATCGCCGGAAGGAGAGGATTTCGATCCCCTGGAGTTGGACCGATTCTCTCAGATGCAAGAGCTCTCACGCTCCCTGGTCGAGAGTGTCAATGATGTCCTTTCCCTGAAGGGCATCCTCGAGAGCAATACCCGGGAATCCGAAACACTGCTGGCGCAGCAGGCCCGGGTGAACACGGATCTTCAGGAAGCACTCATGCGTACCCGCATGGTGCCTTTCTCCAACTATGTGCCGCGACTTCGACGTCTCACACGTCAGACGGCCCGCTCATTGGGTAAGCAGGTGGAGTTGGATGTTAGCGGGGGCGAGGGCGAAATCGACCGTAACGTCCTCGAACGGATCAACGCCCCACTTGAACACCTAATCCGCAATGCAATTTCCCATGGGATCGAGTCCGCCGAAGAGCGAAAGGCAGCCGGTAAACCCGGGACAGGGCGCTTGACCATCGATTTTTCGCGCCGTGGTCCCGAAGTTCGCATCCGAATCTCCGATGACGGTCGGGGGATCGACGTTGACGCCATCCGGCGAAAGGCCGTTGAGCGCAAACTGTTGCCAGCCAACTCAGACCTGACTGACCGTGACCTGCAACAGTTCATCCTCGTGTCTGGATTCAGTACCGCAAAGGAGGTCTCCCAGATTTCCGGGCGCGGAGTCGGCCTGGATGTGGTCCACAGTGAAGTGAAGCAGTTGGGTGGATCCCTGGAAATGGACTCGACCCGGGGCCAGGGCACTTCGTTCTCAATGAACCTGCCGTTCACCGTTGCGGTGAACCGCGCACTTCTAGTCGGGGTTACCGACGAAGCCTACGCGGTGCCCCTGGTCAACCTGGATGGGGTCGTACGCCTGGGTCGGGCCGAGCTTGAACAGGTCTATGCCGCTGAATCCCCGCTCTACAAATACGGCGGTGAGACTTATCACGTTCAGTATCTCGGGGCGCTCGTGGGGTCAGGCCTTCCGGATCTCCCGGAGTCTGATGACACACTTCCCGTGGTGCTGGTGCGTGCAGGCGATAAGCGCATCGGATTACAGGTGGACTCACTGCAGGGTACGCGCGAGATCGTGGTGAAATCCCTGGGGCCGCAGCTGAGCACGGTGACGGGTATCGCGGGTGCCACGATTCTCGGTGACGGTAATGTCGTGCCGATCCTTGAGGTCGCCGCGCTCACCCGGATGGGCACTTCCCTGCAACAGCAGTTGGAACGGGCCGAGTCCCGTGAAAAAGAGGAGCGTCCGATCAAGGTGATGGTGGTTGATGACTCGATCACCATGCGCAAGGTCGCATCACGGGTGCTGGAACGTCATCACATGGAGGTGATCACCGCGAAGGACGGTGTCGAAGCATTGACTGTCCTCCATGAGCAGACGCCCGATGTGATGCTTCTCGACATCGAAATGCCGCGAATGGATGGGTACGAACTGGCCACCCATATGCGTCGAGATGCCCGCTGGCAGCAGGTTCCGATCATCATGATCACGTCGCGAACCGGGGCTAAACACAAGGAGCGGGCCATGGATATTGGGGTGGACCGCTACCTTGGCAAGCCGTACCAGGAAAATGAATTGCTCCTGAATATCCGGGAGTTGGCGGAATCAGGTCGCGAAGCGGGGAGCGAATAGATGGCCGTCGACGAAGCGGCAGAAAGTGCAGGCCTCGTACGCTGCCTGCTCATACCACTGGGCGGTGTTCAGATGCTGTTGCCCAACGCATCCGTTGCCGAGATCGTCAATTACCGGGAGCCGCGCACGATCGATAACGCCCCGCGCTGGTACGCCGGAGAACTGACCTGGCGCGGGACGGATGTGCCACTGCTCGCCTTGGAGGCCGCGTCCGGTGACAGGGTCCCAAGCAAGAGCCGAAACACCCACGTTGTGGTCATTACCAGCTTGAGCGGGCGGACCGATATGTCGCATTTCGCCATCGTGGTGCAGGGTATTCCGCACATCGTCCAGGCTGATGTGAGTAGCTTGCAGCCGGTCGATCAGGGGTTGACCAGTCCTGTGGCGCTCGCACATGTGAAGATCCATGGTCAGGCGGCATTCATTCCCGACCTCGATCTGCTTGAGCGCATGCTGCGAAAGGCGCGCTCGGCTCTAAAGGGGAATGCCGCACCCCAGGCCGCGACCCACTGAACCGAGCGCGTATTCGCGTTGGGTCGGATTGCTAACCCCAAAGCGGTTATTTGCCTAGATCACCCCAGAGGGTTTGCACGCTCGCGAGTACAGCCGGCCCCGCCGTTTCGGTTCTGAGAATCCGGGGGCCGAAACGTGTTTTCGCAAAGCCTCTGGCCACGCAATGGGCGATCTCCGTCGCGGTCAGACCACCCTCTGGACCAATGACCAAATGAATGTCCGTGGGAGGTGAAATACCGGCAAGGCTGGATTCCGCTTCAGGCGCGAGCACAACACCGGTCGCACCCTGCGGCAACTGGCTGATTGAGGAAATGCCAACGGGTTCGGCTAGTGTCGGAAGGTGATTTCGACCGCATTGTTCACAAGCTCCGATCATCACTGCCCGCCAGTGTTCCATACGCGCCGCGGTCTTCTTCGAATCCAACTGAACGACCGTTCGTTCGCTCATTAGCGGGATGATGCCGCTGACCCCCAATTCCACGGCTTTCTGAATGGCGTAATCCATGCGCTGACCACGGCCGATGCCCTGATAAAGGGTGATGTTCAGTGAGGACTCCCGGCTGACTGCGCGCCATGCATCGATGTCCACAAGAACAGTCTTACCTTGGATCTCCACGATCCGTGCGGTCGCCTCGTTGCCCAAACCGTCGAACAGGATCAGGGATGCACCTTCACGTAAGCGCAGCACACGATTCAGGTGGTGCGCCTGCGCCTGGGGCAGCTTCAGTCGATGGCCTTCACCGTCTTCCGGTGCAAGGTAGATTCGGGGGGCTGACAACTTGGATCGTCTCGCACCGGGTGGAAGAGATCAGGTGTCCAGACTCAGCTCCGTTTTGTCCCGCGCGCATTCGAGGAGCTTGTCAAACGGGGCATGGGCGCTGAATTCCTGGGAGATGACCCAGATCTGGGTCATTTCATCGGAGAAACCACTCAGGGTCAGCAGGGTCTGATCCATCCGTTCACGATCAAAGAATGCAAAGGGTTCATCGAGAATAAGGGCTTGGCCGCTCACGTCACGAGCGTCCGCGAGGGCCTGGGAAAGTGCCAGCCGAACCGCCAGCAGTATCTGGCGTTGGGTCCCGCTCGATAGGTCTTCCAAATCGACAAAATCGTTCTTGTCCGTCGAGAACACTTCCATGGCGAAGTTGCCGGCGATTTTCATGTGCTGGTAACGACCGTCGGTGATCAGTGGTACGAGCCGTTGCAGATAATCGCGAATCTGCGTATTGAAATGGCTGTATATGCGGTGGACGGTGCCTTCGATCTGCTCAAGGGCTCGCTCGCGTACCCGGATTCGGTGGTTCGGGTCGTCAATGCTGGAACGTGCGGCTTCCATACGTGTAAGCAGGTCGGAAGCTTCACCTCTCCGGGCTTCCTCGTCGCTGATCAGTTCATCGATCTCGGCACGGCTGCTTTCCAGTTCCTCGAGACGCGAAGTCAGCGATGCGAGGTCTCTGTCCCACTGAGCACTGAATTCCGGGCGGGCGGCGCTCAGCCGCTCGCCGGATTCGGCGAGCGGTTCGAGGAATCGTTCGAAGCTCTCAGCGTCGCAGAGTACATGTCCTGGACCCTCCACAAACCCGGTCGCCTGTTTATGGAGCGCCTCGTCATCGAGTTCTGCTATGAGGTTCATCCGCTCGCGAATCGTCCCGGCCCCGAGGCCGTCGAGGATGCCGAGTTCCTGCTGAACCTTTTTGCGCTTTCGTTCAAGCTCGGCGAGGGCAATGCGTCCATCCAAAACCTGCCGACCGAGGGATCCACCTCGAAACATCATGATGATCGCGAGGAACAGCAGCACGCCCGCACCGGCGGCGAGAATGTTGAGCTGTTGCGCGGTGAAGCCCTCACTGAATTGCGGGACCGAGGCGACCCATGCCCCAAGCCGCTCCCCCATGGGCGAATCGGGCTGTTGGGCGAGGAACCACCAGGCGGCACCACCCACCGCTCCGAGGATCGCGAAGATAAGCAAGAGGCGGGTGTTGCCGGACCGGCGCCGTTGCAAAACGGAGCAGCGCTCATTGAGCCCTGCCTTCTCGGTCTCATAGCCGCTTTCCGGCCCGGTCGCGTCGGCTTTTTCGGCAGAGCCGGTGTCCGCATCGCTGGACGTGGATGATTCTTCGGTCCCGAGCGGCGAATCACCAGCGCCGTCGGTATCTCCGTTCTCCCCATTGGGCGTGTTACCTGGAGGTTCGTCGGATTGCGGTGCACCAACCCAGGATCGCAGCCCATCCCCGTAGTGCATCGCGTCCCGATGGATGGCGGCTTCTGAATCAAGACGCTCGCCGTAGTCCGCGGCCCAGGTGCGTAAGTCCGAAAGGTTGAAATCTTCCGGGAGGTCGTCGTCCTCGCCAGCAGCGGCTAGTGCCGCGATCGCTCCATCGAGACGGTGCCGCGCGGTCTGTTGACTATCCGGCGGTGTTTCGTCGGTAACATCGAGGGTCAGGGCGATGGCCGATTCCACTTCGTCCAACGCGGCCTCGATGTCGTCCCGCCGACTGCTTTCGTTGCGCTTTTCTTCCCGCGCGGATGAGAGATCGGTGGTAAGCGTGTCACGATCTGCGGTGAGCGTCGCAAGCCGGTCCTCGTCGATACTCAGTTCATCGAGTCGGGACTGGCAGTCCTCGATGTTGCGCTCGGCGGATTCAATGATTGTGGCGTCGTCGTCCATCTCACGCTGAAGGCCTTGAGCGACCTCGTCAAGGTGGGCTATGCCCAGCAGTTCACGCAGCATCTGGCTTTGCGGATGCAGAGCGGCGAATTCCTTTTGCGCGAGATAGAAGGCTTCAACGTATTGATCGAAATCGAAGCCGATCACCTGCGTTACCGCTAAGTCCACCGCGTCCATGCCCTGGGCTATGGTTTCCCCGGTGTCCAAGCGTTCGAGCCGGGCGCTGTGCGCGCCGTCGGCACTGATCATCCTGATGGCCCGATAGGGGATCGAATCGGAGCCGAGGAAGTGCAGCTGGACTTCCGCGTCCTGTTCGCCCCATTTGATGATCTTTTCGAGTCGATCCGCCGGAACTGAGAACGTCCGACCAAACAGGCCGAGACAGATGGACTCCGCGATGGCGGATTTTCCCGACTCATTGGGGCCCGCGATTCCGATCATTGATCGAGCGGGGATATCTTTGAGTTCGAGACGGCTGTACTTGTAGAGATTTCGTGCGCGGAACGACTGAATGATCATGTGCGTGGGTCTCTACTGGTCTTCCAGGCGGGAAAGCACGAGGTCGCGGGCTTCATCGAACAGCTGTGCATCGAAGTCTGGGTTGTTCCCGACATTTCTTGCACGCTCGAAGTCGGTGTGTTCCACAAAGGCTTCCTTTGCGGTTTTGACCTGAAAACTCGGGTTCTGTGGTCTGGGGTCCGAATCGCTCATTGGTGCTCCGGAAAGCTGCGGGGTCTGGTGGCGAATCATCTTGGCCCTGGCGAGGGCAGCGGGAAAACATCGGGATGTCACTGCATGGCCGGGCAGGAATACCTACGCTCTTGCCCCGTGACGGCGCTAATGTTGCCGATGAAACGAACACGTTATTGCGAGCCCTCATTCTCCGCCAATGGGCAAAACCGCTCAACCAAAGGGCTTCTGGGCACTCATTCAGCTGTGTGATACCCCACAGGACGCGATGGCCTTGAAAGAGTGAAGGTGCGCTGTGGGAAAAACCATCCGTTGCCGCGACAATGACTCCATGAACCGAGTGGGGCAGCAGCCGTGAAACCGTTTTGGGAAACCGTATCGTTGCAGGATATGAGCCGTGAACAGTGGGAGTCGTTGTGTGATGGATGCGCCCGTTGCTGCCTGTTCAAGTTCGAGGACGAGGATAGCGGCGAGATCTATCACACCGATGTGGTCTGCCGCTTGCTGGATCTGGATGAATGTCGCTGTACCCGCTACCTCGAGCGCAGCACTCTGGTTCCCGACTGTGTCACCCTCAACGCCGACAACCTCGAAGGGCTTCATTGGATGCCCTCCACCTGTGCCTACCGGTTGCTCCATGAGGGCAAATCCCTCCCCGACTGGCATCCGTTGATCACCGGTGACCCGGGTTCGGTGGAAAAGGCAGGCATCTCTGTTCGCGGGCGGGTTGTCCCCGAGCAAGAAGTGCCTGACCCGCTCGATCGGATCGTCACCTGGCTCGATGAATAAGCAGCACTAACTGAATTCCAGCGGGCCCGGTACGTCCTTCACCTGAGGGTCTGAATCTGACGTGCTTCCGTTCGCGACAAATGTTTCCAGGGCAACGGAATCAAGCCCGGTACCCGTTCCATGTAACGTTTGTAGGCATCGCCGTGGTAGGTAATCAGTTTGCGTTCCTCCAGACGGCTGCCGATCGCGAAGTAGCCGGTAATGGCCGCTCCGCTGATCAACAGGGCGACGTCGATGTCCCGCGTCCAGATCAGCACGATTCCAATGGTGTACCAGGGATGACGCACCCAACGATGCAGGGGCGAGATATGCAGGGATTCCTGGTCTTCGACGCGTCGTTCCCTGGCCCGCCATTGGCGTAGTCCGAAGAATTCACTGCCATCGTAGAAGCGCAGTGAATAGATGAAGGCCAGTACGGCGGCCGCCGTGAGCGCCCAGGATGCGGCGGCCAGCCAGCCATCCCATGTCCAAAGCATGGGGCCGTTAACGCGGTAGTGCAGGTAAGCGACGGGAATCAGCGCGATCACCCCTATGGCGTTGAATGCCAATCGGTAGCCGGGCAGCCAGCTCGGATGCGTACGGGCGATCAGGTTCTTTATGGCCAGGGAGGCCAGTAGCGAGTGCAGTACGGCATAAACCAGCCAGGCAACAAAGAGGGCGAGGTGGCCTGAATTCAGTTCAGAAAAAAGGTGCCAGGACATGAGGGCGAGATGCTCCGCGGCAAGCGCGATGAAAAAGATGATGCCCAAATGATAAAGGCGCCCGAAGGCGCCTTTGATGCACTCGAGTCCAGGTACTGTCTGGCTCTGAACTCCGTGGTGCGAATTGGTCGGGGTGACTGGATTCGAACCAGCGACTCCTGCCTCCCGAAGACAGTGCTCTACCAAGCTGAGCTACACCCCGT